>NZ_JBHUSC010000013.1:0-134965 GCF_042673805.1 Streptomyces sp. NPDC057010
CGGAGCCCCAGGAGGCGGAGCCGCAGGGTCCCCCGCCCGGCTCCCCGCAGGGGCGCGGCATGCTGGGCGGCATGGATCCGCATCTGCTGCGCACCTTCGTCGCCGTCTCCCGGCTCGGCTCCTTCTCCGGGGCCGCCCGGGAGCTCGGCTACACCCAGTCCGCCGTCTCCCAGCACATCGCCGCCCTCGAAGCCGATCTGCGGGCCGAACTGCTCACCCGGCGGCCCGTGGCACCGACGCCGGCCGGGGTGCGGCTGCTGGAGCACGCCGGGCCGCTGCTGCTGCGGCTCGACGCCGCCCGCGCCGACGTCCTGCGGCTGGCCGCCGCGCCGCCCGGGCGGGTCACGGTCGCCGCGTCCCCGCTCGCCGTCGGCCCCCGGCTGCTCGCCGCGCTGCCCGCCACCGGGGTGACCCTGCGGGTGCTGCCCCCGGCCGAGGTGCCCGCCGCGGTCGCCTCCGGGGAGAGCGATCTCGGTCTCGTCGACGGGCCGGCCGCGCCCAGCGATCCGCTGCGCCTGCCCGACGTGGCCCCGCTCACCGTGACGGGCGTCGGGGAGGAGGAGCTGGCCGTACTGCTGCCGGCCGGGCACCCCTTCGCCGGGCGGGCCGCCCTCCGGATGGACGACCTCGCCGACGCCCGCTGGCTGGACGCCCCCGGCGTGGGGCTGCCGCTGACCGCCGCGCGCACCGCCGCCCGCTACGAGGGCACCGACGTGCAGGCCCTCTGCGCCCTCGCCGCCGCCGGCCACGGCCTCGCGCTGCTGCCGCGCCGCGTCGCCGAGGCCGCCGGCGCGGGGGTCGCCGTACCGCTGTCCGTGCCCCGCCTGGTGCACCGTACGGAACTGCTCTGGTCCGGAACCCCCACCGGCGCGGCCGCTGCGCTCGCCGCACGGCTCGCGGCAGGATCCCCCGTATGACCCATGACACCCATGCCGAAGGCCCCGCCCCCTTCACGGCCGCCGACTACGCCGCCCGCATGGCCGCCGCCGCGCAGACCGCCGCCGACGCGGGACTGGCCGGGCTGCTCATCGCCCCCGGGCCCGACCTCGCGCACCTCACCGGCTACCGCCCCACCGCCGAGACCGAGCGGCTCACCCTGCTGGTGCTCGCCGCCGGCCAGGACCCGGTGCTCGTGGTGCCCGCCCTGGAGGCCCCCGACGCCGCCAAGGCCCCGGGCGCACCGGCCCTGACCCTGCGCGACTGGACCGACGGGAAGAACCCGTACGCCGTGACCGCCCCCCTCCTGGACGTCGCCGGCCGCTTCGGCGTCAGCGACAACACCTGGGCCCTGCATCTCCTCGGCCTCCAGCGGGAGTTGCCCACCACCTCCTACGTGCCGCTGACCGACTCCCTGCCCATGCTGCGCGCGGTGAAGGACGCACGGGAGCTGGAGCGCCTCGCGGCCGCGGGGGCCGCCGCCGACGCCGCCTACGCGCAGGTCCTGCACCTCCCCTTCGCCGACCGCCGCGAGACCGACGTCGCCGCCGACCTGGCCGGACTGCTGCGCGCACACGGCCACTCCCAGGTCGACTTCACCGTCGTCGGCTCCGGCCCCAACGGGGCCAACCCGCACCACGAGGCCGGCGACCGGGTCATCCGCCGCGGCGACATGGTGGTCCTCGACTTCGGCGGCCTGCGCTACGGCTACGGCTCCGACATCTCCCGCACCGTGCACGTCGGCGAGCCGACCGCCGAGGAGCAGCGGGTCCACGACGTCGTCCGCGAGGCCCAGCAGGCCGGCGTGGCGGCGGTCCGGCCCGGGGTCTCCTGCCAGGAGGTGGACCGGGCGGCCCGCGCGGTGATCACCGAATTCGGCTACGGGGAGCGGTTCATCCACCGCACCGGCCACGGCATCGGCGTCACCACCCACGAGCCGCCGTACATGGTCGAGGGCGAGGAGCAGCCCCTCGTCCCCGGCATGTGCTTCTCCGTGGAGCCGGGCGTCTACCTGCCCGGCCGGTTCGGCGTCCGCATCGAGGACATCGTGACCGTCACAGAGGAGGGCGCCCTGCGCCTGAACAACGCCCCGCGCGAGCTGGCGATCGTCGAGTAGCCGCCACGGGCCTCACGGGCCCAGCACCACCGCGGATTCGGCCGACAGGTGGATCCGCCCGTCCGGGCCGGGGTGTTCGAGCGGCTCCCACGCGGCCAGTACCCGTACGCCGTTGCGGCCCAGCGCGATCGTCGCCGGCTCCGGCGAGAGGTTCACCGCCACCCGTACGTCGCCCCGCCGGAAGGTGATCCAGCGGCGCTCCTCGTCGTGGGCGACCCGGACCGCGGCCAGGTCCGGGTCGCGCAGGTCCGGGTGCGTGCGGCGGAGCGCGACGAGGGTGCGGTACCAGGCCAGCAGGCGGGCGGGGCCGGGCTGCCCGGGCTCCTCCCAGTCCAGGCAGGAGCGGTCCCGGGTGGCCGGGTCCTGCGGGTCGGGGATCTCTTCGGCCTTCCAGCCGTGCGCCGCGAACTCCCGGCGCCGGCCGGTCCGTACCGCCTCGGCGAGCTCCGGATCGGGGTGGTCCGTGAAGTACTGCCACGGCGTGGTCGCGCCCCACTCCTCGCCCATGAACAGCATCGGCACGAAGGGCCCGGTCAGCGCGAGCGTGGCGGCGCAGGCCAGCAGCCCGGGGGAGAGGGAGGCGGACAGCCGGTCACCGAGCGCCCGGTTGCCGATCTGGTCGTGGGTCTGGGTGTAGCCGAGGAAACGGTGGGCGGGGGTTCGGCGGCGGTCCACCGGGCGGCCGTGGGTGCGGCCCCGGAAGGAGGACCAGGTGCCGTCGTGGAAGAAGGCCCGGGTCATGGTCTTGGCGAGGGCGGCGAGCGGGGCCTCTGCGAAGTCGGCGTAGTACGCCTGGGATTCGCCGGTCAGCGCACAGTGCAGGGCGTGGTGGAAGTCGTCGTTCCACTGGGCGTGCAGGCCCAGGCCCCCTTCGCCGCGCGCGGTGGTGGTGCGCGGGTCGCAGCGGTCCGACTCGGCGATCAGGAACAGCCTGCGGCCGCTCTCCGCCGCCAAGGCGTCGACGGCCGCGGACAGTTCCTCCAGGAAGGTCAGCGCCCGTCCGTCGGCGAGCGCGTGCACGGCGTCGAGCCGCAGCCCGTCGATCCCGTAGTCGCGCAGCCAGGCGAGCGCGCTGCCGAGGAGGTACGCGCGCACCTCGTCGGAGCCGGGCGCGTCCAGGTTCACCGCCGCGCCCCAGGGGGTGTGGTGGGTGTCGGTGAAGTACGGGCCGAAGGCCGGGAGATGGTTGCCGGCGGGCCCGAGGTGGTTGTGGACCACGTCCAGTACCACGCCCAGCCCGGCGGCGTGCGCGGCGTCCACGAACCGGGCGAGCCCGGCCGGCCCGCCGTAGGGCTCGTGCACCGCCCACGGCGCGACCCCGTCGTAGCCCCAGCCGTGCCGCCCGGGGAAGGGGCAGACCGGCATCAGCTCCACGTGCGTGACCCCGAGCGCGGTGAGGTGCCCCAGGCGGGCGGCGGCGGCGTCGAACGTGCCCTCGGGGGTGAAGGTGCCGATGTGCAGCTCGTACAGGACCGCGTCCTGGAGCGGGGTGCCGGGCGCGGCGGCCTCCGGGGAGGGGAGAGCGGCGAAGTCGACCACCGCCGACGGGCCGTCGGGGCCGTCCGGCAGGCGCCGCCCGCGCGGGTCCGGGCGCACGGTCGTCCCGCCGTCCAGGAGGAACCCGTAGCGGCTCCCGTCGGCGGCCGGGGCCGTGACGGTCCACCAGCCGTCCCGGTCCTGATCGCGTGCCATGTCGTACGTCGCGTCGTCGAGTCGCACGGCGACACGACCTGCCAAAGGTGCCCAGACCTCGAACTGCACGGACGGTCCCCTCGTCTCCGGCGGTGCCCAGCATGCGTATCCTGCCCATCATTCCGGGCGCGGCGCGGGTGTTCTGGACACTCCGGCCCCGACGGGCCGACAATCACCCTGTGACGTCGAGTTTCGAGTTCCCCGCCTTCCCCGCGCCGCGGCTGTCCGACGCCGAGCGCGACCGGGCGCTGGGCCAGCTCAGGGAGGGCGCCGCCCTCGGCAAGCTGTCCCACGACACGTTCCTGCGCCGGATGGAACTCGCCCTCGTCGCGCGCCGCTCCGAGGACCTCGCGGTCCTCACCGCCGACCTCCAGTCACGGGAGGGCGCCGAAAGCCCGTGGACCCGTCGGCTGTTCGGCTGGGTCGGCCGGGCCTCCGCCGTCACGGCCGGAGTCCGGCGGGCCTGGGCCGTCGAGCGGCTGCCGAAGCTGCTGCTCCCGTACCCGAGCGCGGCGGCCCTGCACATCGGCCGCGACCCGGGCAACGGGCTGCGGCTCAGCCACGAGACGGTCTCCCGGGCGCACGCGGAGCTGCGCATGCGCGACGGCGTGTGGGTGCTCACGGACCTCGGCTCCACCAACGGGACCACCGTGAACGGGCGCCGGGTGACGGGCTCCGCGGTGGTCCGGGATGGCGACCAGGTCGGCTTCGGGAAGATGATGTTCCGGCTGTCCGCGCGATAGCGCACCCGGCGGTCGCCGGCGAGGGGCCACCGCGCAGGATGGCACCCATGGAAAACACCGCACACACGCACACGAAGAACGCCGGAGCCCCGGTGGACGGGCCGGTCGTACGCCGCGCACGCGTCGGGGACCTGCCCCGGCTGGTCGAGCTCATGCACGAGCACATCGCGTACGAGAAGTCGGCCCCCCGGCCGCCCGGCCTCGCCGAGCGGCTCGGGCCGCAGCTGTTCGCCGAGGACGCCCGCCTGTGGGTGCTGCTCGCCGAGGACCCGGACGGCACGGTCGTCGGATACGCCGCCTGCTCGGCCGAGTTCGCCTTCTGGGACGCCGGGTACTACCTCCACATGGACTGCCTCTACCTGGCCGAGGACGCCCGCGGCCACGGACTCGGCGCCGCCCTGATGGCCGGCGTGACGGACCTCGCCCGCGAGCTCGGTCTCGTACAGGTCCAGTGGCAGACCCCCGACTGGAACGAGGGCGCGGTCCGCTTCTACGACCGGCTCGGCGCCACCGGCCTGCCCAAGCGGCGCTACGGGCTGTCCACGGACTGAGGGCGCTGGGCCGCGAGGAGGCGCTCGTACGTCGCCAGGACGGTACGGGCCTGGTGCTCCACCTGGGTGGCCACCGGGACCCAGCGGGCCTGGAAGCGCGCCGCGAACTCCTCGCACCACCCCGTCACCAGCCGGTCCAGCCCGGGAGCCGACGGATGGCCCTGCACGCGCAGCACGCGCAGCAGCATCGCGGCGGCCCGCAGCGACAGGCGACGCCCGAAGGCGTCGATGCTGGCGATGTACGCCGCCGTGGCCTCGGCCGGGGCCCCGCTGCCCGCCCATTCGGCGGTGATCCGGGGGATGAGGGCGAGCGTCCAGTCCACCGCGCGCAGCAGGGGCGCCGCGGCCGGGTCCCCGTACAGCAGCGGGCGGGGCCGGAAGGCCTCCCGCATGCGGGCGACGAGCGCGGCGTCGGCGGCGAGCCGCCCGGCCAGTACGCGCAGGGCGCCGCGCGGGTCGGGGTGCGGGGCCGGGTCGTCCACCAGGTCGGAGGCCCACATGGGGACTTCGACGATCGCGGTGGTGCCGGCGTACCGGTGGGCGTGGTACCAGGTGCTGAGCCGGGTGTCCTCCGGGTGGAAGACCCCGGCGGCCTCGCTCCCGGGCTGCGGGATCACGAAGATCCCGGGCCCGGGGGAGGGCCAGCCGGCGGCGTCCGAGGCCCCGTTCTCCACCGGGATGCGCAGCTCGGCGGCCGACTTCCCGAAGGGCTCGGCGAGGCCCGGTATGTCCCGGGTGAGCTGCACCCAGGAGCCGCCGAGGTCGGTGGCGTGCAGGGAGACCTGGAGGACGGGCCGCAGCTCGTCGATGAGGGCGGTCAGCGCCACGGTCTCCGGCGGCAGCCGGTCCGGGGGCAGTAAAGACGGCGCCCACTCCGGCTGTTCGGGCCCGGGAGGGCGGAAGAAGTTCCGGTGGTAGTCGAGGAGCGAGTACGGGCGGGGCGTGCGGTGCAGGTCCGCGCCGTCGGGATCGGCGCAGAGGAGGAAGTGCCAGCCGCAGCCGGCCCGGGGCGCGGGTTCGTGCAGGAGCCGCCGGGCGAGGGAGAGCGCGGTGGCCCCGCCGACGGGCTCGTTGGCGTGGGCTCCGGCGACGACGAGGACGTTGTGGCTGCCCCGGGCGCCGGCGGGGGCTGCGGTGGGGGCGACGGACAGCACCCACAGGGGCTGCCCGGCGCGGGAGGTACCGGCCTGGCGGAGCCGGGCGTGGCCGGGGTGCTCGTCGGCCAGGGCGCGGGCGGTCAGGGCGAGTTCGTGCGGTGTGGGGTAGCGCGTGTCGCGGAGGAGGGTCACAAGGGATGCCATGCCCGCCGGGCAGGCCCCCTACTGCTCCCGGAGCCCCGGATTTCCCCCGGCTTGCGGGGGAACGCCCCTGACCGGCCCACCTCCTTTCGTACTTAGCCAATGTGCTAAGTTCCTCGGCATGGGTACAGCGGACGAGGACGAGGCAGGCGCGTTCCGGGCACTGGCCGACCCCACGAGGCGCCAGATCCTCGAGGACCTGCGGGACGGCGAACTCGCGGCCGGGGAGATCGCCGGCCGGTTCTCCATCAGCGCGCCGTCGATCTCCCGGCACCTGGGCGTGCTGAAGGGGGCGGGGCTGGTCACCGAACGGCGCGACGGCAACCGCATCCTCTACGCGCTGGCCGAGGAACGGCTGGCCATGCACGTCGGCCGGT
Organism: Streptomyces sp. NPDC057010; assembly: GCF_042673805.1. Classification (NCBI taxonomy): domain Bacteria; kingdom Bacillati; phylum Actinomycetota; class Actinomycetes; order Kitasatosporales; family Streptomycetaceae; genus Streptomyces; species Streptomyces sp. NPDC057010. The sequence goes on from NZ_JBHUSC010000013.1 coordinate 6,715, forward strand.
TCCTCAGCGCCGTCTGCCCCGAGCAGGTCGTGCTGCGCCACACCAAGTGGCGCAAGGCCGACGGGAGCGGGCCTGGGGCCGCGGCGACCGGCACGGACGGCTGAGGCGCCCTGCTGTAACACCGACCCACCCTCCCGCCGCCGGCCCGTGCCCCCGCCGCCCGCGGCTACTGCTGGTGGAGGCCCCGCCCCGCCAGGGAGAGGAAGGCCTCGCCGACCGCCTCCGACAGCGTCGGGTGGGCGTGGACGTGGCGGGCGACATCCTCCGGCGCCGCCTCCCAGCCCACGATCAGCTGGCTCTCCGCGATCATCTCCGAGACGTGCGGCCCGACGAGGTGGACCCCCAGCACCCGGCCGTCCCGCTCCGCGACCACCTTCACCGTGCCGCCCTGCCCGTGCACCATCCCCTTGGCCACGGCCGTCAGCGGCATCGTGTTCACCACCACGTCGTACGCCGCCTCGCGCGCCTGTGCCTCCGTCAGGCCGACGGCCGCCGTCTGCGGCGCCGAGTACGTCACCCGCGGCACGGCCGCGTAGTCCACCGGCACCGAGGGGACCCCCGCCAGGGTCTCCGCGACCAGCAGGCCCTCCGCGAAGGAGGCGTGCGCCAGGCCCAGCGAAGGGGGCGGCAGCAGATCCCCCACGACGTGGATCCCCGGGACCGAGGTCTCCAGCCGGGACCAGTCGGCCGGCGCCACGAACCCCCGCTCGTCGGTGGCGAGCCCGGCCGCCGCCAGGTCCAGCCCGTCGGTGACCGGGACCCGCCCGACCGCCACGAGCAGCCGCTCGGCCTTCAGCTCGCGCAGCTCCCCGCGCGCGGTGCGCACCGTGGCCCGTACGATCCCGCCCTCCACGACGGCCCCCTCCAGCCGGGCTCCGGTCTGCACGTCGATCCCGCGCTTCTTCAGGCCCCGCGCCAGATGCCGGGACACGTCCGCGTCCTCCAGCGGGACCAGCCGGTCCGCGGCCTCGACCAGGGTCACCTCGGCGCCCATCGAGCGGTGGAAGGAGGCGTACTCCACCCCGATCGCGCCGCCGCCCAGCACCAGCACCGACCCGGGCAGCCCGGGGGCGAACAGGGCGTCGTCGCTGGTCACCACCGTGTGCCCGTCGGGCTCCAGCCCGGGCAGGGTGCGCGGCCGGGACCCGGTGGCCAGCACGATCCCCCTGGTGGCGGTGAACTCCCGTCCGTCCTCGATCCGGACGGACCGCGGCCCGGTCAGCCGCGCGCTGCCGGCCACCACGCGCACCCCGGCGTGCGCCAAGTGCCCTTCCACGCCCTTGTGGTTGCGGGAGACGATGTCGTCCCGGGTCGCGGTGAGCGCCGACCAGTCCACCGACTCCACGCTCGCCCGCACCCCCCACCGCTCGCGCGCCTCGGCCACGCCGTCGACGAGTTCGGCCGCGTGCAGCATCGCCTTGCTCGGGATGCAGCCGCGGTGCAGGCAGGTCCCGCCGACCTTGTCCCGCTCGGCGAGCAGGACGCTCAGGCCCAGGGCCGAGGCGCGCAGGGCGGTGCTGTAGCCGCCGGTGCCACCGCCGATCACGATCACGTCCACCGTGCCGTTGCCGTTGCCGTTGCTGTTGACGTCTTCGTTGGTCATGTGCCAAGCCTGTCCGGCCCGTTCCCCGCAGTCCAAGGAAATGATCTTCTGGGGTCCATGCACGTTCTTTATGCTTCCCGGTCATGAGCCTGCGCCAGATGGAGTACTTCCTCGCCGTCGTGGAGGAGTCCTCCTTCACCCGCGCCGCCGACGCCCTCCACGTCACCCAGCCCGCCCTCTCCCACCAGGTCAAGGCGCTGGAGCGGTCCGTGGGCGGCGCCCTCCTGGAGCGCATGCCGCGCGGGGTGCGGCTCACCCCCATGGGCCGTGCCTTCCTCCCGCACGCACAGCTCGCCGTCCGCAGCGCCCGCCAGGCCGAGCGGGCCGCCCGCGCCGCCGCCGGTGTCGCCGGTGGCGAGCTGCACCTGGCCACCGTGCACGCCCTGGCCGTCGGCATGCTCCCCGTCATCGCCGCCCGCTGGCGGGCCCTGCACCCGGGCGTCTCGCTGGTGGTGCGCGAATACGGCTCCAACGAGGCCCTGGAGGAGCAGCTGGAGCGCGGGGTCGCCGACCTCGCCGTGGGCCCCGAGCCCAAGGAGTGGACCGGTCCGGTGCTCCGGGTCGGCCGCGAGGAACTGGTCCTCGTCGTCCCCTTCGACGATCCGCTCGCCGGCCGGGGCGCCGTCCGCCTCGCCGAGCTCGCCGACCGCGACTGGGTCCGCTGCGCCATGGAACCGCTGGTCGAGGGGCAGCTCGTGCTGGACTGGGCCTGCGGAGCGGCGGGTTTCACCCCGCGCACGGTCCTGCGTACGGAACACACCTCGACGGCCGTACGGATGGCGGCCGCCGGGGTCGGCATCGTCGTGGCCCCGGCCCACATGGTCCGCGGCGCCGTCGGCGAGGAGTGCGTACTGCTCTCCCTCGACCCGCCGTGGCACCGGCCCCTGGCCGTCTTCTCCCGGGTCCCGCTGACCGGCGCGGCCGCGGCCTTCGCCGAGCTGACCGCCGACAGCCAGGCGGCCGTCGATCCGGCGCCGCGGTCCTAGCCGGCTCCACCGGCCCATGTAGCGCTCGTAGGCGTCCCCGGCCGCCCACACGTCGTACCGCTGCTCCTCCATGCCGTCAGCCTTCCACGCGGGACCGGCTACGCCGTGGCGCGCAGCAGCAGTGCCACGGGCGCGTCGGCGAGCAGGTCCGCCGGCTGCAGCCCGTTCTCGTACGAGGTCTCCCGGGCGCCCGGCATCCCCGCGAGCGGTACCCACCGGCCCGGCGGCAGGGGCAGCACGGTGTCGCGCCAGCCGCCCGCCGCGGCCAGCCGGTGCGAGAGCCGGGTCGCGACCGCCAGCAGCCCGGGCGAACGGGTGAAGGCCAGGCAGTGCTCCGCCGCCGGGCCGCGGGCGGAGAGGGGGGCGTAGCCGTCGAACAGCTCGGGCCGGTCGCGGCGCAGTCGCAGGACCGCGGCCGTGAGCGCCAGCTTCTCCTGCGCGGGCCCGAGCGGCGCGCCCCCCGCGTCCAGCCGGGCCAGGGCCTCCCGCGGGAAGTGGGCCGGCCGCCGGTTGTCGGGGTCCACGAGGGCGCGGTACTCCGTCTCGGCGCCCTGGTAGACCTCCGGGACCCCGGGCATCGCCAGGTGCAGCAGCGCCATCCCGAGCAGGTTCGCCCGGGCCGCCTCCGCGACGTGCGGCGGCAGGTCCAGGGGGTGCGGGGCGTAGCCGGGGACGGTCGCCTCGTAGGCCTCGTCCCGGTCGGTCCAGCTGGTGTGCAGGGCGGCCTCGCGGACCGCCTTGAGCAGCGCCTCCTCCAGCCGGGGCACGGCCTGCGGGACCTCGCCCAGCCCGAGCGCGGTCTGCCGGGCCGTCCACGCCAGCTGGGGGTCCGGGCCGGCCAGGCCGTCCATCAGCTCCGGCGCCTGTGACAGCACCGAGATCCGGGCCCGGACGTCCGCGCTGCGCTTGGTGTCGTGCGTGGACAGCACCGTCCCCGACCGGGGCCAGTCCCGGGCCAGCGCGGCGCAGTACGCGTGGAACTCCTCGGCCGACACCGCCGGATGCCCCGGGTCCCCGCCGACCTCGGTGGCCGACAGCAACGCCCCGTACCGGTAGAAGGCGCGGTCCTCCAGGGACTTGGCGCGCAGCGCGGCCGAGGTCTGGGCGAAGCGGGCCGCGAACGCCGGGTCCCGCAGCAGCAGTTCCCGTACGCGGGCCACAGCGGCCGGACCGGCCGGCGAGGCGGCCCGTTCCAGGGCCTGCGGCGCGGGCTCCGGCTCGTCGGGGTACGGCCGGTAGACGGGATGGGCGATCAGCAACTCCCGTACGGTCTCCGCGAGTTCCGTGCCCACGTGCCGTTCGAGCGCGCCCAGCTCGGCGGCCAGGTCGCCGGTCAGGACCTCCCGCGCGCACGCCGCCGCCGTCCGCTCCCATTCCGGGATTCCGGTGAACTGCACGTACCGCCGGGCCAGTTCGGCGGCGCCGGCCGGGTCGGTGAACACGCCGTCCACCCGGTGCAGCGCGTCGTAGCCGGTGGTTCCCGCCACGGGCCACGCGGGTGGCAGCCGCTCCTGGCGGGCCAGGATCTTCTCGACCACCACCCAGCAGTGCGGTCCCGCCGCGGCCCGCAGCCGCCGCAGGTACTCCCCGGGATCCGCCAGCCCGTCCACGTGGTCGATCCGCAGGCCCTCGACGACCCCGTCCCGCACCAGTTCCAGCACCTTGGCGTGGGTGGCCGTGAACACCTCCGGATCCTCCACACGGACCCCGATCAGGTCCGAAATGGTGAAGAAGCGGCGGTAGTTGAGCGAGGTGCGGGCTTCCCGCCACCACGCCGGCCGGTACCACTGGGCGGCCAGCAGCGCGGGCAGCTCCAGCCCCGCCGTACCCGCCCGCAGCGGGAACTCCTGCTCCCCGTAGCGCAGCACCTCGCCGTCGGCCTCCAGCGCGCAGGTCTCCACCGGACCGGCGAGCACCGGCAGCAGCACCTGCCCGCCGCCCGCCTCCCAGTCGATGTCGAACCAGCGTGCGAACGGCGAGTCCGGGCCCTCCCGCAGGACCTCCCACAGGGGCCGGTTCAGTCGCAGCGGGGTCGGCACGGCCATGTGGTTGGGCACGATGTCCAGCACCAGGCCCAGCCCGTGCGCCCGGGCGGCCGCGCCCAGGGCCCGGAGCCCCGGCTCGCCGCCGAGCTCCGCTCGCACAGCAGTGTGATCGGTGACGTCGTACCCATGCGCCGAGCCGGGAACCGCCTCCAGGACCGGAGACAGGTGCAGGTGTGACACGCCGAGGGAGGCGAGGTACGGTACGGCTGCCTCGGCCGCCGCGAACGGGAACTCCGGGCGCAGTTGGAGACGGTAGGTCGACGCCGGAGTGACAGGTTTCGGAACATCAGATTCCGATTGGATGCTTGGCTGCGGCTGGCTCATGAGAACGTACGTACCCAGCCTGCCGGATTCCGTGCCATTACCCAATGCATCCGGGTGACTCCACCGCGTTAACGTTGCTCAAGTGGTTGGAACCGTCAACACCTATCGAAGAGTCATCGCCCTGACCGGGCCCCTACTCCCGCTCGTCTCCTTTTTCGCCCGACTGCCCGTCGCGATGTCCCAGTTCGGGAGCGTCCTCCTGGTCGCCGAGACCAGCGGCTCCCTCGCCACCGCCGGCATCGTCGGCGGCACCCTCTCCGCCGGCCAGGTGGTCTTCGGACCCGTCCTGGGCCGGCTCGCCGACCGCCACGGCCAGCGGCCCGTCGTCCTCACCGCCGCGGCGGTCAACGCCGTCGCCACCGGGGCCCTCGTCGCCGGGGCCCTGGGCGGCCTCGACACCGTCCCGCTCGCCGCGATCGGCGCCGTCACCGGCGCCTCCGTACCGCTGATCGGGCCGCTCGCCCGGACCCGCTCCGTCGCGCTGGCGCACCGCGCCAAGGCCGACGAGAGTGTGGTCGGCGCCGTGCACTCGCTCGAAGGCACCCTGGACGAGGTCTCGTTCGTCTTCGGACCGGCCCTCGTCGGGCTCGCCGCCCTCGTCGCCCATCCGGCCGTCGCCCTCGGCGCCGCCGCCGGGCTCGTCGCCGTCTTCGGCACCACCTACGCGCTGCACCCGACCGCCGCCGTCACGGCCGGGGCCCCCGCCAAGGCGCGCGGCAAGGCCCCCCGGGCCCGGCAGCCGCGCGTGGTGCACGCCGTCCGCGGCTCGCTCGCCCTCCAGGGCGCCATGTTCGGCGGCTGTCAGGCCGGAATCGCCGCGCTCACCGCGCAGTTGGGCGTCCCCGGCCAGGCCGGGATCGTCTACGCCGCCATGGGCGTGGTCAGCGCCGCCGTCGGCCTCGCGCTCGGCGCGCTGCCCGCCCGCTTCGGGCTGCGGCTGCGCTGGCGGGTGGCCACCGGCGCCGCGCTCGTCCTCTCGGTGCCGCTGCTGTTCACCGACACCCTGTGGCCGCTGTACGCGGTCGTCACCGTGCTCGGCGCGGCCTACGCCCCGCACCTCATCACCGCCTTCGCGCTCACCGAACGCGTCGTCGAACCGGCCCGGCTCGCCGAGTCGATGGCCTTCGCCGCCAGCTCGCTGGTCGCCGGCCAGGCCATCGCACTCGCCGTCTCCGGGCGGCTCGCCGAGTGGTACGGGCCCGCCGGGGCCTTCGCCGTGGCGGTCGGGGCGGCCGCCGCCTGTCTGACCCTGGCCCTCGTCACCCGGATGCCCGCCGCCCGGCCCCCCGTCAAGGCCTTCATCCCGGCGCAGCAGACCGCCTCCCCGGTGGTCGGCAACAGCACCGGAGCCGGCAGCGGAGCCGGCTCCGGCACCGCCTACGCCGGCCGCTGAAGCAGCACCAGGCACCGCCCCGTCAGCGCCACCCGGTCCCCGGCCGCATACTGCGGCCCGGTACCGGGTGGCAGTACGTCCGGCCGCGCCGTGTCCACCACCAGGCGCCACTGCGCCCCGTGCCCCGCCGGAATGGTGAACTCCTGGGGTTCGGCGCCCGCGTTGAACATCAGCAGGAACGAGTCGTCGGTGATCCGCTCCCCGCGCGAGCCCGGCTCCGAGATCGCCTCCCCGTTGAGGAACACCGTCAGCGCCCGCGCGTGCTGCGCCTGCCAGTCCCGGGCCCGCATCTCCTCGCCGTGCGGGGTGAACCAGGCGATGTCCGAGAGCTCGTCGTGCGTCCCCTCCACCGGCCGCCCGTGGAAGAACCGGCGCCGCCGGAACACCGGGTGGTCCCGCCGTAGCCACACCATCCGCCGGGTGAACTCCAGCAGTGCGGGCGGCGGTTTGCCCGGCTCCGGCCAGCTCACCCACGACAGCTCGTTGTCCTGGCAGTAGGCGTTGTTGTTGCCGCCCTGCGTGCGCCCGAACTCGTCCCCGTGGCTGAGCATCGGCACGCCCTGCGACAGCATCAGGGTGGCCGTGAAGTTGCGCATCTGGCGCTCGCGCAGCTCCAGGACCTCCGGGTCCTCGGTCGGCCCCTCCACCCCGCAGTTCCACGACCGGTTGTGGGTCTCGCCGTCCCGATTGCCCTCACGGTTGGCCTCGTTGTGCTTCTCGTTGTACGAGACCAGGTCGTGCAGGGTGAAACCGTCGTGGCAGGTGGTGAAGTTGATGGACGCCAGCGGCCGCCGCCCGTCGTCCTGGTAGAGGTCCGAGGAACCGGTCAGCCTTCCCGCGAACTCCGCCAGCGTGCGCGGCTGCCCGCGCCACAAGTCCCGTACGGTGTCGCGGTACTTGCCGTTCCACTCGGTCCACAGCGGCGGGAAGTTGCCCACCTGGTAGCCGCCCTCGCCCAGGTCCCAGGGCTCCGCGATCAGCTTCACCTGGCTCACCACCGGGTCCTGCTGGACCAGGTCGAAGAACGAGGACAGCCGGTCCACCTCGTGGAACTGCCGGGCGAGCGTCGCCGCCAGGTCGAAGCGGAAGCCGTCCACGTGCATCTCGGTGACCCAGTACCGCAGCGAGTCCATGATCAGCTGGAGCACGTGCGGGGAGCGCATCAGCAGCGAGTTCCCCGTCCCGGTGGTGTCCATGTAGTGCCGGGGATCGTCCGCCAGCCGGTAGTACGAGGCGTTGTCCAGCCCGCGGAAGGACAGGGTCGGGCCCAGGTGGTTGCCCTCGGCCGTGTGGTTGTAGACCACGTCCAGGATCACCTCGATCCCGGCCTCGTGCAGGGCCCGCACCGCCGACTTGAACTCCAGCACCTGCTGGCCGCGGTCACCCGAGGCGTAGCCGTTGTGCGGGGCGAAGAAACCGATGGTGTTGTAGCCCCAGTAGTTGCTCAGGCCGTCGTTGACCAGCCGGTGGTCGTTGACGAACTGGTGGACCGGCATCAGCTCCAGCGCCGTCACCCCGAGCTTGGCGAGGTGGCCGATCACCGCCGGGTGCGCGAGGGCCCCGTACGTGCCCCGCAGCTCCTCCGGGAGCTCCGGATGGTTCATGGTCAGACCCTTGACGTGGGCCTCGTACAGCACGGTGTGGTGGTACTCGTGGCGCGGCGGCCGGTCGTTGGCCCAGTCGAAGTACGGGTTCACCACGACCGAGCTCATGGTGTGCGGGGCGGAGTCCAGGTCGTTGCGGGAGTCCGGCCGGCCGAAGTGGTAGCCGTACACCGCCTCTCCCCACTGGACGCGGCCGCTGATCGCCCGCGCGTACGGGTCGAGCAGCAGCTTCGCCGCGTTGCAGCGGCGGCCGCGCTCGGGCTCGTACGGGCCGTGGACCCGGAACCCGTAGCGCTGGCCCGGCATGATGCCCGGCAGGTACGCGTGCCGGACGAAGGCGTCCGTCTCGCGCAGCTCCACGGCGGTCTCCGAACCGTCGTCGTGGAGCAGGCACAGCTCGATGCGTCGGGCGGCCTCGGAGTAGACCGCGAAATTGGTGCCGGCGCCGTCGTAAGTGGCGCCGAGCGGGTAAGCCTGTCCCGGCCAGACCTGCATAGATAACGACTCTTCCCATCCTGCTCCGGCTGCTGCGGCTGATCCGGCTGGACCACGTCACTGCCAGATCTTCCCCGAAAGAGGGTCCCCACGCGCGGACTTGGGCTGGTGCTGCCGGGTGACCCGCAGAGCTGATATGCGGGTCAGCGGACTGTCCGCGCATCGGATAATGGGTCAACGGACAGCCGGTGTACGGGCCATCGGGCTGCACCGGGACGTGCGCGCGGAGTACCCTTCCGTGATCACTGGAGACGGGCGTCCAGACGCAGAAGGCGGTGCACGGGTGAGCTCGGGAGGTCTGGAGCTGCCCCCTGGTGACAGCGGTCACGAGGGTGGCCCGGCGGACGCCGTCGGCGCGGCCCCCGGAGGGTTGCCGAGCGGGGCGGTGTCGCTGGCCCCGCAGGCGGCGACGGGGAACACCCGGGCCGGGGCCGAGCTCGACTGGGGCGCGGAGGCCTGGAGCGAGGTCCGGACGCGGGCGCAGCGGGCCGGACGTGCGTACATCTGGCTGAACCTGATCGAGCAGCGGCTGCGGTCGGTGGTCGGCGCGGTCCTGCGCCCGATCTACGAGCCGGTGCACGGCGGGGACGACTGGGTCGTCGCGGCCGCCGGGCCCGCCGGGCAGGAGTGGGTGCAGCGGGCCGTGGCCGTGCGCGAGGTCAGCCGGCGCAAGGGCTACCTGCTCGACTCGGCCGACGACAACGTCCTGAGCTTCCTGACCCTGCCCCAGCTGCGGGAGCTGATGGTCCAGCACTGGCCCTGCTTCGAACCGTACTTCGACGACCGGCGCGAGATCGAGCTCGCGCTGGACGAGCTGGAGGTCACCCGCAACGTCGTCTCCCGCAACCGGGCCCTTTCGCGGCCCGTGCTGGAACAGGCGGAGCGGGCCTCGGCGCGGCTCCTGGAGGTCCTGGGCGGGGGCGCGGGCAGCCCGTCGGCGGACCGGCTCCCGATCGACGCCGTCGAGGACCTGGTGGGCGACCGGTACGCGGACGTCATCTCCGTCCACCCGGACCGGGTGCGGCTCCAGCGGCAGCTGCCGGCCGAGGACCTCTTCGGGGGCGCGCGGCGGCTCGACGCCATCGGCATAGGGCTCAACCTGCTGGTCCAGAACTTCTCGGGCCGAAGACTCGTCCGGCTCACGGAGGCCGGCTGCCGGGTGCGGCTGCTGTTCCTGAACCCGGCGAGCAGCGCCGTCAAGCGGCGCGAGCGGGAGCTCGGGCTGCGCAAGGGCGAGCTGAGCCGCTCGGTGGAGATGAACATCCTCCACGTCCGCCGGGTCCGCGCGGGCCTGCGCGACCCCTCGCGCTTCGAGATCCACGTCTTCGACGAGACCCCGCGCTTCACCGCCTACCTGGTGGAGGGGCAGTCCTCGGGCATCGCGGTCGTCCAGTCCTACCTGCGCCGGGCCCGCGGCATGGAGTCCCCGGTGCTGGTGCTGAGAGGCGGCGGCCGCGGGGTGCCGAGGGACGCCGACCACGGGCTGTTCACGACGTACCGGGAGGAGTTCGAATCGGTGTGGGAGGACTCCCGCCCGGTGTCGTGACCCCCGGCGCCCTCGTGACGGGTGGGGGGTGTCGGCCGGCCTGTCAGTGCCCCGTGGCAGGCTGAAAGCCGTTGACCGAAGGTGTACGGGGGAGGGGCGCGGCATGGGGGACTGGCACGGCGGTGTGCTGATCGGGTTCGACCTGGAGACGACCGGCACGGAGCCGGGGGAGTCGCGGATCGTGACGGCGGCGCTGGTCGAGGTGCGGGCCGGCGAGGTGCGCGAGCGGCGCGGCTGGCTCGCGGACCCGGGGATACCGATCCCCGAACAGGCCTCGGCGATCCACGGGATCAGCACCGAGCGGGCGGTCGCCGAGGGGCGGCCCGTGCGGGAGGTGGCGGACGAGATCGCGCAGGCCCTGGTCGGGCACTGGCGGCGCGGAGCGGTGGTCGTCGCCTACAACGCGGCCTTCGACCTCACCCTGCTCACGGCGGAGCTGGCCCGGCACGGGCTGCCGTCGCTGGCCGACCGGCTGGGCGGCGCCGAGACCGGGCCGGTGGCCGACCCGCTGACCATCGACCGGGCGGTGGACCGCTACCGGCGCGGCAAGCGGACCCTGGAGGCGGTCTGCGGGGTGTACGGGGTGACCCTCGACGCCGCGCACGACGCCGGGGCCGATGCGCTGGCCGCGGTCCAGGTGGCCCGGGCGATAGCCGAGCGGCATCCGGAGGTGGCCGCGCTCACCCCGGGCGACCTGCACGCCCGGCAGGGCACCTGGCACGCGCGCTGGGCCCGGGACTTCCAGGCCTACCTGCGCCGCCAGGGCACGCCGGACGTGGTGATCGACACGGCCTGGCCGCTGCGGGGCCTGGTCCCGGCGTGACGGCCGCCGCCGATGTGATGCCGGGTCAGCGCGTGCCCTCGTAGTCGCCGACCTTCTTGGAGACCGCCCCCTGGAGCGGTCCCATACGGTCGACGAGCTGCTGGAAGTCGGCGGTCCGGCCGTCGGACCACTGGCCCATGGCGACCACCATGACCCGGCCGTGCCCCGTGAAGGCCTGCACCAGCCCGCTGTCCGCGGGCAGGGTCTTCAGACCGGATCCGGGCGGCGGGCCCTGCACGGCCACCTGGTAGTCGTTGAAGGCCATCGCCAGCTCGGTCGTGAGCATCACGGCGTCCTTCGGGTCCTTCATCGTGAAGACGGCCAGGTTGAACTGGTTGTCCTGCGCGTCCTTGTAGAGCGCGACCTGCTCGCCGACGCAGCCGGCGCTGTCCTCGATGAGGGCGGCCAGGCGGGGGCCGATGCTGTCGGCCTCGGTGCAGGACTCCAGTACGACGGAGCCCAGCCGCGTGAAGGTGGCGCCGGAGGCACCCTTGACCTCGGCCGGGAAGACGTCGCCGAGCGGGATCATCGGCCGGGTGTCCAGGGTGTTCTTCGACGGGGAGGGCGACGGCGCTGCGGACGCCGCCCGGGCGGGGGCGGGGGCCGGCGCCTTCGTGTCGGGCGACGTGTCCATGAGCGTCAGCACGACGAACGCCGAGCCGGCGGCCAGCAGCGCCAGTGCCGTGTTCAGGGGCCACGCCCGCCTGGGCCGGGCAGCCGGCGGCGCCGGCTCCTGCGGCATGGCGCCCCAGCCGGAGTACTCCTCCCGCAGCGCGTTCCACTTGTCTTCGTCGGACCCGCCCGGGCCCGTGGGTATCTCATGGTTCTTCGGCACGCTCGAACCCTAGTGATCATCAGGGCTCATCTGAACAGCCCCAGGTCACAGCCTCATTACTATGCCGACGCCCGGTCTCCCGTCGCGGCCCGCCCGGCGTTCCGCCCGCCGTGGCCCCACCGCGCCCCGCCGGTTCCGGATCGCCCCGCCCCTAGAAGGGGTGCCAGCGCGTTTCGCGGTCGCCGTCGCGGAGGGAGGCGACGCGGCGGCGGAATTCGGTGAGTGCCTTCGGGTTGGCCGGGGCGTGCTGGGCGACCCAGGCGCAACTGGCCGTCTCGCGGGCGCCGCGCAGGACCGCGCAGCCCTCCCAGTCGCGCACGTCCCACCCGTAGGCGGCCGTGAACGCCTCGTACGCCTCGGCCGGCAGGCCGTACCGGTCGCGGGAGAGGGCCATCACCACCAGGTCGTGCTCGCGCAGGTCCGCCGATACGGTCTCCAGGTCCACCAGGACCGGCCCGTCCGGGCCCACGTGGACGTTGCGCGGCAGCGCGTCCCCGTGCACGGTGCCCGGCGGCAGGTGCGGGGTCAGGGCCGCCACCTCGCCGGCGTAGGCGTCGCGCCGGGCCCGCAGGTACGCCGCGTCCGCCGGGTCCACGGCGTCCCCGGCCAGCCGCAGCCAGCGCTCCACCCCGCCCCGCAGGTCCCGCGCCGGCAGCGCGAACGGCGGTGCGGGCAGGGCGTGGACCGTGCGGAGCAGCACCGCCAGGTCCTCCGGGCCGGCGGGCCGGACCGCGTCCGGGAGCCGGTGCCACAGCGTCACCGGGTGCCCCTCCACCAGCCGCGGCTCCGGTTCGGCCGCGCGGACCGCGGGGACCCCGGACCCGGCGAACCAGCCCGCCACCGCGAGCTCCCGCTCGGCCCGCTCCAGCAGCGCCGCCTCCCGGCCCACCTTCACCACCAGCTCGCCGACGGCGAAGACCGCGTTCTCGCCCAGGGCCAGCAGCGCCGCGCCGCCGCCCAGGCCGGCGGCCGCCAGTACGTCCCTGGCCCGCGCCTCGTCCATGTGTCGTTCTCCGGATCCGGATCGTCGTGAATTCGCCCAGTCTCCCAAAAAGAAATTGCACGAGACGTATCGTCTCGTTACGCTCGGCACATGACCTCAGCCAAGCCCGCACACATCGCCATGTTCTCCATCGCCGCCCACGGGCACGTGAACCCGAGCATCGAAGTGGTCCGGGAACTCGTCGCCCGGGGCCACCGCGTCAGCTACGCCATCCCCGCGTCCTTCGCCGAGAAGATCGCCGAGACCGGCGCCACGCCGGTGGTCTACCGCTCCACCCTCCCCACCGAGGACGACGACCCGGAGGCCTGGGGCACCGAGCTCATCGACAACCTGGAGCCGTTCCTGAACGACGCCGTCCAGGTCCTCCCACAGCTCGCGGCCGCCTTCGAGGGCGACGAGCCGGACCTCGTCATCCACGACATCACCTCCTATCCGGCGCCCGTCCTCGCCCACCGCTGGGGCGTCCCCGCCGTATCCCTCTCCCCGAACCTGGTCGCCTGGGAGGGGTACGAGGAGGAGGTGGCCGGGCCGATGTTCGCCGAACTGAAGGCCTCCGAGCGCGGGCGGGCGTACTACGCCCGGTTCGCCGCCTGGCTCACCGGCAACGGCCTCGACGGCGACGTCGACCGCTTCCAGGGATGCCCGCGCCGCAGCCTCGTCCTGATCCCCCGGGCGCTCCAGCCGCACGCCGACCGCGTCGACCCGACCGCGTACACCTTCGTCGGAGCCTGCCAGGGCGACCGCACCGCGACCGAGGGCACCTGGCAGAGGCCGGCGGCCGCAGAGGGCCGCAAGGTGCTGCTGGTCTCGCTCGGTTCGGCCTTCACCAAGCAGCCCGCCTTCTACCGCGCCTGCGTCGAGGCCTTCGGGGACCTGCCCGACTGGTACGTCGTCCTGCAGATCGGCAAGTTCACCGAGGAGGCCGAACTGGGCGAGATCCCCGCCAACGTCGAGGTCCACCGCTGGGTTCCCCAGCTGGACGTCCTGCGCCAGGCCGACGCCTTCATCACCCACGCGGGCGCCGGAGGCAGCCAGGAGGGCCTCGCCACCGGCACCCCGATGGTCGCCGTCCCGCAGGCCGTCGACCAGTTCGGCAACGCCGACATGCTGGCCGCGCTCGGCGTGGCCCGGCACGTCCCCATGGCGGACGCGGACGCCACGACCCTCCGGGAGGCGGTCCTCGCCCTGGTCTCCGACCCCGAGGTCGCGGCCCGCTGCGAGGCCGTGCGCGCGCAGACCGCCGCCGAGGGGGGCACGCGCCAGGCCGCCGACCTGATCGAGGCGGAACTGTCATAGCCGGTCCCTAGGCTTCCCCCATGACCAAGACGGCGGACACCAGGAAGACCTACGCGGCGCTGCTGCGCGGCATCAACGTCGGCGGCAGCAGGAAGGTCCCGATGGCGGAGCTGCGCTCCGTGCTGGAGGGGCTCGGGCACGGCGACGTGCGGACGTACCTGCAGAGCGGCAACGCCGTCTTCAGCAGTACGGGCAAGGACCCGGCCGCCCTCGCCCGGGAGCTGGAGAAGGCCATCGAGGCCCACTTCGGCTTCCGGGTGTCGTGCCTGGTCGTCGACGGCGCGTATCTGCGCGCCGTCGCCGAGGCCTGTCCCTTCCCGGCCGCCGAGCTGGAGGGCAAGCAGCTCCACGCCACCTTCTTCTCCGAACAGCCCGGCGAGGAGCGCTTCGCCGCGATCGACCGGGCCGCGTACCTCCCGGAGGAGTACCGGCTCGGCGACCGCGTCCTCTACCTCTACGCGCCCGACGGCCTGGGCCGCTCCAAACTGGCCGAGACCCTCGCCAGGCCGGCCGTCGTCAAGGGCATCGACGCGACCACCCGCAACTGGAACACCGTCGCCAAGCTCGTCGAACTGACGGCGACGCCCGGCTGATCGGACCTACAGCGAGGACCTACAGCGAGAACCTACAGCGAGTCCAGCACCGCCAGTTCGCGCGGCGACAGGTGGACCGTCGCCGCTTCCAGGTTCTGCGCCAGATGCGCCGGGGAACCGGTGCCGGGCGTCGGGCACAGGACGGGGGAGTGGTGCAGCAGCCACGCCAGCGCGATCTGGCCCGTCCCCGCGCCGTGCGCCGCCGCCACCGCGGTGAGCGCGGCCGCGCTCTCGCGGGTCAGGGAACCGCTGCCCAGCGGGTAGTACGGGAGGAAGGCGATCCCGCGCTCCTCGCACAGCGCGAGCACCTCCGCCGAGCCGCGCTCCAGCAGGTTGTACGCGTTCTGGACCGAGGCGATCGGAACGCACTCCAGCGCCCGCCGCAGCTGCTCCGCGGTGACGGTGTCCAGCCCGATGTGCCGGATCTTGCCCTCGGCCCGCAACTCGGCGAGCGCGCCCAGCTGTTCGGCCATCGGGACCGAGGGGTCGAAGCGGTGCAGCTGGTACAGGTCGATGCGCTCCACCCGCAGCCGCCGCAGGCTCGCCTCGCACATCTCCCGCAGCTGCTCCGGGCGGCCCGCCACGTGCCACTGATCGGGGCCGGTGCGCACCACCCCGCCCTTGGTGGCGACGACCAGCTGCTCCCCGTACGGGTGCAGGGCGTCGGCGATCAGCTCCTCCGCCAGGTCGGGGCCGTAGTTGTCGGCCGTGTCGATGAGGGTGACCCCGCGCTCCACCGCCGCCCGCAGCAGCTCCCGGGCCTCGGCGCGGCCGCCGCGCGGACCCCAGTAGCCGGGGCCGACGAGGCCGCCCGTGCCGAACCCGAGGCGTCGTACGGGGAGATCCCCACCCAGGTTGAATATGTGTTCCGCCATGCCCCGACCGTAACGCAGGGCGGCGGGTGTGCCAGGCTCATGGCATGCGGTACATCATCATCGGCGCGGGCGCGGTCGGCGCCACCATCGGCGGACGGCTCGCGGAGGCGGGCGGCGAGGTCGTCCTCGTCGCGCGCGGCGCGCACGCGGAGGCCCTGCGGGCCGGCGGGCTGCGGCTCACGACGGCGGACGGGGAGCGCGTGCACCGGCTGCCCGTGGTCACGGGACCGGACGAACTGGGCGAACTGCGGCCGGACGACGTCCTGCTGCTGACCGTGAAGACCCAGGACGCGATCGCCGCGCTCGACGGGTGGGGCGACGCGGAGGTCGCGGGAGGCGGGACGGCGGCGCAGCGGCTGCCGGTGCTGTGCGCGCAGAACGGCGTGGAGAGCGAGCGGCTGGCGCTACGGCGCTTCGCGCGGGTGTACGGGGTGTGCGTATGGCTGCCCGCCACCTTCCTGGAGCCGGGCGTGGTCTCCGCGCTGTGCACGCCCCTGACCGGCATCCTGCACCTGGGGCCGGCGGCCGGCGGCACGGACGCGCAGGCCCGGGCGGTCGCGGCGGACCTGGACAAGGCCGGGTTCGAGGCGCCGGTGGTCGGGGACGTGATGCGGTGGAAGTACGCGAAGCTGCTGGGGAACCTGGGCAACGCGATCCAGGCGACGACGGGCCCCGAGCCGGCCGCCGCGAAGTCGGCACTGCTGGGCCGGGCCGTCGCCGAGGCGAAGGCGGCCTTCGCGGCGGCGGGCATCGCCTACGCCTCGGAGGCCGAGCAGTCCGCCGCGCGCGACGGCAAGGTGAACCAGCCGCCGGGCATCCGCGGCGGCTCCTCCTGGCAGAGCCTGGCCCGCGGCACGGGCTCGGTCGAGGCGGACTACCTCAACGGGGAGATCTCCCTGCTGGGCCGCCTGCACGGCGTCCCGACCCCGGTCAACGACGTCCTGCGGCACGCCGCGAACATCTTCGCCCGCGAGGGCCTGCCCCCGGGCGCGATGTCCATCGAGGACCTGACCGCCCTCGCGGACGAAGCCGCCGCCCGCGCGTAGCCGGCGCCTCCCCCCGCACACCCTCCCCGGGCCGCTGCGCGAGCAGTCGCTTTCGACCGCAACGCCGTACCGAAGCCCGTTCACTCGGACGTTGACACCCTGCATCCCGTGTCTGTGTCATGGATATCCGGTTTCTCGGTCAGTTGCCGACAGGAGTGTGGCGACGGCCGCCTCCCCCGGTTCGGGAAGCGGCCGTCTGGGCACGTGGAGATGTTGTTATGGGGTCGGAGTAGGCAGGGTTACCGTGGCCAGGGCCGGGATGGTCCAGCGTTGGGCGTCTGTCCCGTTGCAGTCCCAGAGCCAGAGCTGGATGCCTGGTGTGGTGTACGCGTGGTCGAGGTCGACGCAGCGGCCGGAGGCCGGGTTGTAGATCGAGCCGTCCGCACGGGGGAGGAATTGCTGGTTGCCCCCGCCGTTGCAGGTCCACAGCTCAAGCAGGGTGCCGGCTGCTGTGCCCGCACCGGTGGCATCGAGGCATTTGCCTTGGACGCGGAGGGTCCCGTCCCCCTTTACCTCGAAGTTCTGGTTGTCGCCACCGCCGCAGGTCCAGATCTCGATCTTGCTGCCGTCTGCGGTGCTGCTGCGCTCGTTGTCGATGCAGTTGCCAGCTGAGGCGGTCAGAGTGATCGGGCTCGTGGTTCCGGCGGCGGGGGCGGCGGCGTAAGGGTAGGTGGCGAAGTTGCTGACGCCGCCCTCGAGGCTGTCCCAAGGCGCCCCGTTGAGTTTGAAGCGGCCGAGGACCAGCGGGCCGCTGGGGGCGGGGCTGGTGGCAGCCTGGTGATGGGCACTGCCTGCGAGGATGCCGTTGACGTAGAGGTTCATGAGACCGCTGTCCGCGTTGTAGGCAGCTGTCAGGCGGGACCAGGAGTTGGGCGTGAAACGGGCCGCTTCGTTGGTGGCGTGGGTGAAATCGAAGGGCCAGCCGTCGGAGTCGGCGTTGGCCAGGGCGAAAATCCACTGACCAGTACTGACATCCGCGTAGAGGATGAAGGAGCTGCTGCGGGTGGTGTCCTGGCTGGCGATGATGCTGGTCTTGGTGCCGGGCTTGGCCCAAGTGGTGATGGTGAAGCTCTTGCGGGTGTCGATGACCGGGCCGGCCGTCGTGATGGTCGACTGCGCGCCGGCGAAGGCGGCGTAGGGGGTGTTACGGCTTTCGATGGAGCCGGTGGGCCAAGTGATTCCGGCCGCGGTCGCCGGATAGTTGCCGACAGCGCTGGGCGTCGTACTGCCGTTCTGATTGGTCAGCTTCCACTGGGCCGTAGGCTTGTTGAGGTTGCCCAGGGAGATTGGTTTGGGCGCGAAGCCCGTGCTCGTGCCGGTGAAGGCCACAAGCAGCTGGTTGGTGTCGATCGCCCAGATGTCCGCCCGACCGTCTCCGTTGAGATCCCCGTACGATCCGACCTGCGGGAAGAGCTTGGGATCGATGATAGTGATGGCGGAAGCCGGAGCCTGGGCCGATGGCGGTGTCAGCACGTTGGCGGGGACGCCATTGGCATTGAAGGCCAGCGCGTAGCTGTGCACGCGGCCCGTGATCTCGTCTCGCGCCCACAGGGTGGGAGTTCCACCGACCTTGCCCGGGGCGATGAGGGTGGTGCGGGACCAGTCGCCCGAGCCGAGCAGCATGCCCTGACCGAGGTGGGTGCTGCCGAGTGAGGCTCCGGGGTAGTACCAGAGGCGGTTGTCCTCGACGGTGATCAGATCGGCGAGCCCGCCTGGGTTGTCGAAGCCTCCCGGGGCCAGAATCTGCGTGACCTTGGACCAGTCGGAGACGTAGCCCGTGCACTGGGCTGCCGCATTGCAGGAGGGCTTGGTGGCGATGGGCATGATGCTCTCGGTGAGGCTGAAGCGCCCCGGAGCCCCGTTGGCAGAAGCATCGTTGCCGTACGCGTACATGCGGCGAGTGGTTTTGTTGTAGGCGAAGATGTCGTCCACGCCGGACTGGCTGAGGCTTCCCCGGTGGGTGATGAGGTAGTTGTCCCAGCCCGTCTTGTCGGGGCTCTGGGCTGCAATCGAAGAAGTGATCGCAGGTGCTGACACATCGGTGTTGCCGGGTATGAGCAGCAGGCTTCCGCTACCGCTCCGGTCGGGCCTGAGGATGTCCGGGATCCCGTCGCCGGTCAGGTCCCCCGCGGTGACCGGCGCCGCCGGGTTCCACGGGGCGTAGAAGCTGTAACTGGCGGTGCCGGCGTTGTTGGCTCCGTCCACGGCCTGGACGTAGAGGGTGTGGGTGCCCCACTGCTGGGCAGTGAGATTGATCGGGATGCTGGCGGTAGCCATGCCGTTCGCATCGGGTGTGGTGCTGACCGACTGGGCCCCGTTCGCCGGAATGGGCATGTCGAGGGAGTACTCGAAGCGGCGGATGTCGCTCTTGATGCAGGCGGTGAGCTCACAGCCGGTGGGAACGACGTCCTTGCTGGAGACGGGGATGGTGATCCCCGTGTCGCCGGCGTGAGCGGTGGGAGTACGGCCGCTGGCGAGGGGAGGGAATGCCTTGGAGTCGCCGAACGCGGTGGCGGTGGGGGGTGTCAGGTCCACTTTGAAGTTGCATTCCGAGACCCAGGGTCCCTCCAGCGTGCCGTCGAAGGCTTTCACACCCCAGCCGTAGTGGTGCCCGTCTGCCACGGCAAAGCCCACATTGGTCCGAGCCGTCGTCCCCGATGCCACGTACGGGCTTCTGGGCTGGGACACGGTGGCGGGACCGCCGACGCCGTTGTTCTTCATGTTGTCCCAGACCTGGTAGACGGCCTGGAGGTTCACGCCCTCCATCGGAGTCGTCAGGCGGGCATTGAGCGAGATGTTGCTCGTTCCCCCGGTCGTGGAGGTCCGGCCGATCCAGCCCGCGGTACCGCCGTTGCAGGCGGCGCCGGTGGGGTTCGCGGAGTCTGGTGTCGTGCTGACCGAGTCCGGGGCGGCCGGCGGGATGTCGAAGACCGTGGTGATGTAGGGGTTGGTGCTGAACCGCATGAAGCCGAGGTTCGACCGGTCCTTGTTGCTCTTGCCGTAGAGCCCGAACGTCCATGTGTCCCCGTCCAGTGAGGCGACTTGCCGCATGTGATCGGTGACGTCGAAGCTGGCGTACTTGAAGCCGCAGTCGAAGTAGGCGCTGGAGATCTGCTGGGTGCCCACCGTCGAGTTGACGCCAGGGCGGTGGCTCCAGTTCGTTCCGCTGTTTATGCCGCCAACGTGCTTTACCGTGATGGGCCACGTGTTGGAGCATCCGTGGTCGGCCCCGTAGGTCGCGGTCAGGTTCAGGGTCGACTTCTGGATCACCATCTGGGGTGTCAGCGCACTGGTGTTGATCTCGAAGAAGGACTCCTGCAGGCCAAAGCAGTTGGAGGTGTACTGCTGGTAGCCGACACCTTCGCCGTAGTCCTGTGCCGTGTCGTAGGTGGTTGCGCTCGGGCAGCCCTCCTGGGCGACGACGAAGTGGCCCGTTGCCGACGTCACCGGATTGACGACGGGGTCGATGTAAACGGGATAGGTCGTCTTCGAGCCGGTGAGCAGTTCCTGGTCGGGCGTGAGCGTCACAGCGTTGGGCTGCATCGAGATGCCGATCGGCTTGACCTGAGCGCCGGTGCCGGGCCTGGCGGCGGATGACTGTGCATCCGGCTCGCCCGGGGCTGAGGGGCCTGCGTTGTCGTCGGCGGATGCGCTGCGGTTGACCGCTGTGTTCTTGAGGGAGGCGGCCTCCCGGCCGACGGCTGTGCTGGAGTCCCACATGAGCGGCGTGGCGCTGGTGTACGCCGCTGCTCCGTCGGAGGTGGTGGCCTGGAAATTGCCCGCGGGGTCGCTGCCCAGGGTCAGGCCGTCGGCCTTGGTCGCCAGCCGCAGGCTGCGCAGGGCCGGGTTGGCCGCGGCCTCCGCGTTGCGGACGATCAGTACTTCGCTGAAGGCGCCCTGGTCGTTGACGGAGGCCTGAAGGTCCACTCCGGGGAAGACGTCCGGATACAGGGCGCTGTTGCCGGTGACCTTGGGGGCGGGCAGTGCAACGGGGAAGGACAGCTCAAGGCGACGCCCCTTGCTGTGCTCCAGTGTCGCGAGCAGTCCCGTACCGCCGCCGGACAAGGTCACGCTCGAGGGTGTCGCGAGCGGGCTGTAGGTGCCCTCGGGGTTCCGTTTCAGTGTGGCGTCGACAGCGCTCCACTTGCCGGACTTCAGGACACGTACGGGCTTGAGATGGGTGGTAGTGCTCAGCGAGCCGTCCGGATTGGCGACGGTCTCGCCGGTCGGTGTGGTCAATGTGGTGACCGCAACCGGCTTCCCTTCCGCCTTTGCGTGCTGGACGGCGTACGGGATCGAACCGGCGGGTGGTTCGGCAGGCGTGGCGGAGGTGATGGGCGGCGCTGTAGGTCGCGCGTCGGCGAGTGCGGGTCCCGGTGCTCCGGAAAGCAGACCGAGGGCGGTCATCAGGACGGTGGCCCGTCTGATGCCCCAAATTCTACGGTTTTGCATACGTGGTATCCCCCCACATGGCGCTCCTGCTGGATGTCTTTATCCAGCCAATGTGCGACCGGAAATGGTCAAAGATTCGCTATGTTGACCATAGTCGAATCTTCCATTCCGGTTTTTCTGAGTCGAATCAGCCAGCCTCGACTGGGTGTTATTGGGACACATGCGCCTAAAGGTTGGGGCTGATTCGCGAAGAGGCTATTGCGGTTAGCACTGTTGTGGCAATACGGTGCCGTTGATCTTTGGGTGTGCTGGTCACACCCCTGTTTCTCTCGGCCCTTGCGGGCCGCGCACTTGGGGTGGGGACTGTCAAGGTGCGTTCATCAATGCGCAGATCTGTCGGCATGCCTGTTAGAGGCTGGAGACGTCGGGCCCTGCTCGTCACGGTGATGACGGCAGCAATTTCGCTCGTCGTGCCGCTGGCCAATGCCGACGTGATCGTCGGGTACAAGTACACGGGCAAATCATGGGCGGATGGGGAACTCCCCGATATGCCTGTGGTGAAGGGGCATCCGGCCAAGGGCTCCCCGAAGCCGCCGGCTCCGCGTACGCCGCAGGGGGCGCGTGAGCTGCGTGCCCACGTCCCCAAGGCCCCCAAGTGGCCGACGGCGGGCACGGAAACCGTCACAGTTGGTCAGACCGCCAAGGCGGCATCCGGCGCCGGGCTCCTCTCGGACAGTGCTGCCATCTCGCCGGCCACGCCGCTACGAGCCGGGAAGTCGCCGGTATGGATAGCGCGGGCCACCCCTGGCGTGCCTCCGAGCTCGGCGCGGTCCACCGCTAACGTGCAGAACGCTCCGGCAGCCGACGGCCCGGCCGCGGTGCGGGTGCAGACGGCGAGTCGGCAGCAGGCTGCATCGGCGAACGTCAACGGCCTGCTTGTCGGTGTGGCGTCTTCCGACGGGAAAGCCACCGGAGGCCAGCTGTCCGTAGGCCTCGATTACAGCGCGCTGGCGAACGCCTATGGCGGCGGGTGGGCATCCCGGCTGCACCTCGTGTCCATGCCCGGCTGTGCACTCACCACCCCTTCGGTTGCCGCCTGCCGGGTTCAGACCCCCTTGCAGACGGTCAACGACCCGACGACCCAGCGGCTCACCGCCAACGTCGACATGCCCAGCAGCGCGCCCAAGTTCAAGGACGCGGCCCTGTCCGGTGCGGCGACCCCGCTGATGGCCGCGTCGGCGGCGACCCAGTCGACCGTCGTCGCGGCGGTATCGGACTCGGGCGGCTCACAGGGTGACTTTGCGGCGACCTCGCTGTCCACCTCCGGGGCGTGGACCCAGTCCGCCTCAGGGTCCTTCACGTACAGCTACCCGATCGCGGTCCCGCCGTCGCTCGGTGGTAAGGGGCCCTCGGTGGCCCTCGGTTACGACTCGCAGTCCATTGACGGCAAGACGTCGGCGCGCAACTCGCAGTCCTCGTGGATCGGTGACGGCTGGGGGTACTCCCCGGGCTTCATTGAACGCTCGTACAAGCCGTGCAAGCAGGCCGGGATCGAGGATTCAGCTGACCGGTGCTGGGGCGGCTTCAACGCCACCCTCTCGCTCGGCTCGCACACCGGGCAGCTGGTGCGGGCCAGTGACGGTGTCTACCACCTGGAGTCCGACGACGGCACGAAGATCGAGCGGTTGACCGGTGCCACGAACGGGCTGTGGGAAGGCGAGCACTTCAAGGTCACCACGACCGATGGCACGGCCTACTACCTGGGCCTCAATCACACTCCCGGTACATCTTCCGACGCCGCGACCAACAGTGCCTGGGGCCTTCCCGTCTACCACCCGAACTCCGGCGACCCCTGCTACAGCTCGGCCAAGGGTGATGCGTCCCAGTGTGACAAGCAGCTCGGCTACCGATTCAACCTCGACTTCGTCGTGGACCCGAGCGGCAACGTCCAGCGGTACGACTACGCCACCGAGACGAATTACTACAACATGGGGTACGGGCAGGTCGCCAAGGACGGTGAAGGCGGCACTCTGACCCAGTACACCCGCTCGGGCTACCTCACCCGCATCTCCTACGGCTACAAGCTCGCCGACGCTGCCGCGGGCAAGGACCCGGCAGCGCGGATCAACTTCGACACCAAGCAGCGGTGTACGACCTCCGATGCCGTCTGCCAGCCCGACAACCTGAAGTCGGACACGGCGAGCAACTGGCCCGACGTTCCGTATGACCTCAACTGCCCATCCACCTACCAGACAAAGGGTGAGGGCGACGACGTCTGCAAGATCGGCTCACCCACATTCTGGTCCACGTACCGCCTCAAGGACATCACCACCCAGGTCAAGATCGGGACGCGCTGGCAGGACGTCGACCGGTACACCCTGACCCATGTCTTCTCCGACGCCGGCGGAGTTATCGACCCCGTCACCGGCAAGTCGGTCGACCCGAAGAACGCCGGACTCCTGCAGTCCATCATGTGGCTGTCCTCCATCCAGCACACCGGACTCGACACCACCGCAGGGGGCGCCGGGGCGATCACTCTGGAGCCGGTGACGTTCACCGGCATCGAGATGGACAACCGCGTCGACGGGCTCACCCCCGGAGCGCCACCGCTGTATCACCCTCGGATCTCAAGCATTCGGACGGAGATGGGCGAGTCCATCTCCGTCAAGTACCAGGACCCTGAGTGCTCGCGGGTCAAGGGCACCATGCCAGTCTCGCCAGACACGAACACCATGGCCTGCTACCCGGCGTACTGGTACCCCCCGGGCGCAGCCACGCCCCTCGAAGACTGGTTCGTCAAGACGCTGGTCAGCGAGGTCGTGAGCAGCGACCTCACCAAGGCGGGCTCCCCCTCCAAGGTCACCAAGTCCGCATACGGGGGCGGCGCGGCCTGGCACCGCGACGACTCGGAGCTTACCGACGACCAGTACCGGACTTGGAACAGCTTCCGGGGATACCGCACCGTCACCACGACCTCGGGTGTGGCACCCGATCCCGTCATGCAGACGGTGTCGACGTACCTGCAGGGCATGGACGGTGATTACAAGGCGGACGGCACCAAGCGTTCGGTCTCCGTGGCGAACTCCCTGGGGGAGTCCACGCCGGACGACAGCTGGCTTGCAGGCTCCTTGCTGGAGACCCAGGTCTACACCAAGGCCGGCGGAACGGTCACGTCCAAGACCCTGAACGGTCCGCTTTCCTCCACGGTGACGACAAGCAGCCCGCGCACTGCCTGGACGTCGAAGGAGCCGGCACCAGCAAAGCTGTCCTCGCTTCCTGACCTGACGGCGCGGAGAGTCAACGAGGTCACCAACCGCTCATCGAACCTGCTGTCCACCGGCAAGTGGCGCACGACGAAGAACATCACCACGTACGACAGCCTCGGCCGTCCCTACCAGATCAATGAGAAGGGCGACGTCGACCAACCCGCCCAGGAGAACTGCACCACTGCCAGCTACGCGTCCGCGCCCTCGGACAACCCGATGATGCTCAGCTACCCCAGCGAGACCATCGCAGTAGCCGGCCCCTGTACTACCACCCCTGGCCCCAACACGACGCTGAGCCATAAGCGCTTCTTCTACGACGGGGATGGCTCTGTCACCAGCCCCGGGACCCACGGGAAGCTGGGACAGGCGTGGGCCTCCGACGGCAAAACGCACTCCCGCGGCTACACCACCGCTGTCCAAGTCGCCACCAAGTACGACGGAGCCGGCAAGCCGGTCTTCCAGACCAACGGGGCCGTCACCTATGACAGCTACGGCCGGGTCACCAAGCAGCTCGACGCCTTGTCGAACGCCACCACCACGACGTACGCACCCGCCGCAGACACCCTGCCCACACAGGTCACGACGACCTACCCCCAGCCATTCGGCTGGACCTCCACATCCGACCTGGCACCCACCCGCGGTCTGAAGAAGCGGACCGTCGACGCCAACAACCGCATCACCGAGAGCACGTTCGACGCGCTCGGCCGACGCACTCAGGTGTGGGCTCCGGGCCGGGACAGGGCCACCCAGTCACCGGACCGGAAGTTCACCTACGCCGTGAACACCGCAGGCGACAACCCCAACCCACCTACGGTGACCACCGAGACCCTCCGCGAGCACGGAAGCTACGGCAAGTCCGTCACCATCTACGACGGCATGCTCCAGGTCCGCCAGCAGCAGACGACGACCGCGAACAACTCCGCGGGTCGCCTGATCGCCTCTACGGCGTACGACAGCCACGGCTGGACCGTATCCAGCATTGCCGCCTACGCCGACCCGACCACCGACCCCGGCACCACCATGTGGATCGAGACGGAGAACACCGTCCCGTCCCAGACCAAGCAGGTCTACGACGGACTGGGCCGGGCCACGGCCACCCAGCAGTGGTCGAAGGGCGCCCAGCTCTGGCAGTCGAGCACTACCTACTACGGCTCGGACAAGACCTCCACGACACCGCCCAAGGGCGGCCAGGCGACCACCACGTACACCAACGCCCTCGGCCAGACGACGTCGAGCCTGACCCGGGACACCACTGCTGACCAGAAGCTGACCGCCGGCACCGCGATCCTCTCCGGGACCAGTGTCAGCTCCCGCAGCGTGCGGCTGAACATGCAGGCAGACGGCAACCTCGTCCTGACCGGGATCGCCAACAACAAGGTGCTCTGGTCTTCCGGAACCGCAGGCAACCCTGGCGCAACCGGCAGCGTGCGGGCGGACGGCAGCTTGGCCGTCATCAGCACGACGGGCGCGGTCCTGTGGTCCTCGGGCAGCGGCACAGCCGGTGCGACCGGCGCCTACGCCATGGTCAAGGCCGACGCCACCCTGCAGATGTACAACGCCTCGGGCACCAGCATCTGGACGACCGGCACGGCCGGCAAGGCCACCACTGCGGATACCACGACCACCTACACCTACACCCCCGCCGGCAACATCGATTCCATCAGCGACACAGTCGGCAACAAGTGGACGTACACCTACGACCTGCTGGGCCAGAAGACCTCGCAAACCGACCCCGACACCGGACGCAGCACCTACGCCTACGACCTGTTCGGCCGCCAGACCCTTGCCACGGACTCCCTGGGTAAGAGCCTCTCGTACACCTACGACGGCCTGGGCCGCAAGACCGGAGAGTACGAGGGCACGAGCACCACCGACCCGGCCAAGAAGCTGGCCGAGTGGACGTACGACACCCTTGCCAAGGGCTACCCCACGTCCTCCACGCGGTTCGTCGGCGGAGCAAACGGCAGCGCCTACACCAAGAAGATCAACGGCTATACGACCGCCTACCAGCCCGCCGGAACGACGACAGTCATCCCGGCCGCGGAAGGCAAGCTCGCCGGCACCTACACGGCAACCGCTGAGTACACCCCCGACGTCGGCCTCCTGGCCTCTACGACCTATGGCGCTGACGGCGGTCTCCCAGCCGAGACCATCGGCTACGGCTACAACCTGCAAGGCCAGCTGACCCAGACCGGTACCGCCACTACGCCGTATCTGAACAAGGCCATCTACACCCCGCTCGGCCAGATCATCCAGTCCACCTACGGCGTCTATGGCAAGCAGCTGCGTACAGCGCAGACATACGACGAGGCGACCGGCCGGCTGGCCACCACGTCAACCAGTCTGCAGACGGCCAGCACCTCTCCGATCGACGCCACTACGTACGCCTACGACGAGGCGGGCAACCTCACTGGCACGAGCACCGTTCAGTCCAGTGACGGCGCGATCACCGGCACCGACACCCAGTGCTTCCTCTATGACGGACAGAACCGCCTTGCCGAGGCCTGGACGGACACCAAGGGGCTCACCGCTCCGGCAGCCGGGCAGCTCTCCCGATGCAACACCCGCAAGCCTTCCTCGTCGACGGTCGGTGGGCCCAGCCCGTACTGGCAGTCCTTCACGTACAACCGGCTGGGCGACCGCATACAGCAGGTCAAGCACGACACCGGCGGCAACCCGGTGAAGAACGTCACTCAGGACACCGTCTACCCCGGCAACGGCATCACCCCTGCCGCCCAGCCCAACACCGCCACATCCATCACCACCACAGGCCCCGACGGGACCACCACCCTCACCCCGCACTACGACCCTGCGGGCAACACCACCAGCCGGGACACCAAGGTTGGCGCAGCGGCGGCGACGACGCAGACCTTCACTTACAACGCCCAGGGCCGCACCCAGAGCGTCACGACGCCCAAGCCGGGTGGCGGAACCCAGACCGCTGACTACTTGTACGACGCAGACGGCGCTCTCCTCCTTCAGAGATCACCCGACAGCGATGTCCTGTACCTCTTCTCCGGTGCAGAACAGCTGAGCCTCACCAAGTCCACGAAAACCGTCAGCGGCCTGCGCCACTTCACCAACCCCGACGGCACTCGCATCACCCGCGCGTCGACCGGCACGGTCACCTACCAGCCCACGACGCGCCAGAACACGTCTCAGCTCCAGATCGATGCCGCGACGCTCACCGTCACACGCCGCGCCTTCGATCCCTACGGTGCCCCCCGCGGCACCGCACCGCCCAATTGGGCCGACAACCGCGGCTACCTGGGCCAACCCGTCGACGCCACGAGCGGTCTCAACCTCCTCGGTGCCCGCAACTACGACGCGGCCCTAGGACGGTTCCTGACAGTCGACCCCGTGTTCGAAGCCGGCGACCCCAACCAGATGGGCGGCTACGCCTACGCCGGCAACGACCCGGTCAACATGAGCGACCCGTCCGGGCTCTACAGCTGGAGCGACTTCGGGGCAAGCGTGTCCGGCGTACTCGACGCCCTCTTCGGCGGACTCAATTCATCATTCCTGGGCCCCGTGCTCAATCCAATTGGCTGGGCTTTCAACGAACTCACCAACATCTACAACGGTGACAACGAGACCTGGAATGACTGGACGGGCTACGAGGGGCCCGAGGACCGCGTACCAAACCTGTGGGGTGAGCACCCCACCGCCGAGCTATTCGACGTAGACCAATCCTCTGACGCCTATCGCGGTGGATACATTGTAGGCCTCGTAGGCTCCCTCCTCGTCGACGGTGTCGGACTGGGTATGGCTCTGGTCAAGGGCTACCGATTCCTCAGGGCAGCGGGAGGAATTAAGGAAGCCCTCGACGCAGCCAAGAACCTCCTCAAGAACGAACACCCGGAACCCCCTCGGGCCAAGCCGGACCCGCACGCCACCCCCGAGGATGTGGCGCCGACTGGGCCCGGTACGGGTGCACCCAAGTCTGCGGAGCCAGAGAGTTCGGCCGACGCATTCAAGGACAGTCCCAGGGAGGATGGAAAGGTCCTTGACAGCGCGCGCGCCGAAGCGGATGCCACGACAAACGATAAGAGCTACTCCTCAAGGACTCGCCCCTCCGCAGCGGAGGCTCTGGAGCTGCCAAATGGTAGGATTTACAGCAGTCCGAGTGTGACCGGAGAGGCGCCTCAACTTCATCCCGTCGTCCAAGAGATTCTCGATGCTGTGCCCGCCCTTGAACGGGGGAGGTCACATGGACAGTGCGGGCTTCCCATCTGTCTTTCGGCGGCGCTGGATGACGGGCACAACCCGACGGGCGCGCGAGTGGCTGCAGTCATGGTGCGAAACCAATTGACTCATGCCAAGCATGGCAATCGGATCGGCCCGTGTGATAGTTGTGTTGCGCTTGAAGATGCGTTCGATCTGGACTTCACGACGGCCGGAGGGTTGGATGACAAGTAGATTTTCGAGTGATGTGGAGGAGGAGCTATATGCGTCGGGTTGGGTCCCTGGAAGGTCGGTGGAAACCGCAGGATGGATTTCCCGATTCGAATCCGTAGGACTTGTGGCGCATGATGCTGCACGGGAGTTTCTGACAGAATTCGGCGGTCTGAAGTTCGTCTTCTCCGGCCCAGGCGTTGAGTGTGCGCGCGAGCCATTCGAACTTGATCCAGATTTGTGCGAAGGGGAGGAGGATCGGTTCATTGAGTGGGGTGAAGAACTCGGAATTTCCTTCTTCCCTGTTGGTCACCTCGATTCAGGTCGATTCTTCCTTGGTGTTGACGAGGCTGGCATTGTCTATCTCATTGAAACGTGGGTGGCCAGCTTCGGCAGGGTGCCAGAAGCGTTCGAACGGCTTCTGCTCGGGATGAATCCAGAGAGAATCAGTTGAGGGTGCCTGACGGCATCGTGATTCTCGTGATTCATGTCTACGTATCGGCCGCCACCGCGGGAGCAGTGGTCGGCTGATACGTGTTTCCGGGTCGTCTGGCTTTGTTACCGAGGTTGCACTCGTGGAGTCGTAGAGGCTGACGGCTCGTCGCCCCTGCGGGATCACCGAGGCATGCGTATCCCAAAGGGGGCGGGCTGACCTCCGAACGTCAGCAGGTCCGCGAGGAGTTACGGCTGAAGGCGGCCGAGAGGTTCGCCCGGGGTGAGGCGAGCTCGGTGATCGCCAAGGACCTGCGGGTCAGCGTCCGCTCGGTGCAGCGGTGTCGGCAGATGCGGGACGAGGGCGGTCCGCGGGCTCTGCGGTCACAGGGGCCGGCGTCGCTGCCGAGGTTGAGTCAGAAGCAGTTCGCACAGCTGGAGGCGGAGCTGGCCAAGGGGCCGGCCGCGCACGGTTGGAGGACAGCGGTGGACGCTGGCCCGGGTCAAGACAGTGATCGGCGGGCGTTTCCACCTGACCTACACGGTCCAGGGCGTGCGGAAGCTGCTGGTGCGCAATGGCTGGTCCTGCCAGGTCCCGGCTCGACGAGCGATGGAGCGGGACAACGATGCCGTGGCTGGGTGGGTCAAGGAGGTGTGGCCGTGCGCGGAATACTCGCGGCGGCCCGTGGGGCCTGGCTCATCTTCGAGGACGAAGCCGGATTCTCCATGACGCAGCCGCAGGCGAAGACCTCGTCGCAGCGCGGCCGGACCCCGGTGGTGCGGGTCCCGCGGCCGTTCCCGCACGCCTGGCGAGGCCGGATTGCCCTGCGGGAAATCGAGCCCGCAGGGCGTGTTGTTTCGGCGCGGAGTGCGGTTCAGTGGCTGCCGAGCAGGCGGCATCGGCTGCATTCAGTCTCGCCGGCGTTTGAGGCGCGGGGCTGGTGCCGAGACCCAGGGGTTTGGGCGGGAGACCGGGGGGCTTGCGCGGCGGGGGTCGCGGCGGAAGCGGGTTAGGCCGACAGGGCGGGGACGCGGGCGGGAGCCGGTACGGCGGCGTCGTAGCGCCGCAGCAGGAGGCGGGCCAGCTGTGGGGCCGCGCCCAGGACGTCCGCGATGACATCCGCGCCCGCGGCCTCGGCGCCCGCCGCGATGCGGTCCGGGAGGCGGCCGGGGGCTATGACGTACGGGGCGACCGCCACCCGGGCGAAGCCCTCGGCCCGCAGGGCCCGTACGGCGTCCTCCGTACGGGGAAGGGCAGCGGAGGCGAACGCAGGCCGCACGGCGCACCAACCGGTACGCCGCCACTCCCGCGCGGTTTCAGCGATCGCTGCGATCGCCTCCGGGTCTGTGGAGCCGGCGGACGCGAGCACCACCGCGGTGGTGGCGCGGTCCGCCGGGGTGATTCCGGCCTCGGCCAGCCGGAGTTCGAGGGCGGAGAGGAGGAGCGGGGACGGCCCCAGGACGTCGGCCACCCGGACCGACAGCCCCGGCAGCCGCGCCGGGGACTCGGACAGCGCCGCCGGGATGTCGGACTTCGCGTGGAAGGCCCGGGTGAGGAGCAGCGGGAGCGCCACGACCTCTCGTACGCCCGACAGGTGGAGCGAGGACAGGACCTGGCCCACCGACGGGGCGTTGAAGTCCAGGAAGGCCGTCTCCACCCGCACCCCGGGCCGCAGCGCCCGCACCCGCCGGGTGAGGGCGTGCACGGTCGCGGCGTGCCGCGGGTCGCGGCTGCCGTGGGCGATGACCAGGAGTGCGGGTGCGGACGACACGGCGATCAGCTCTTGACCAGCAGGCCGCGGCTGCGCAGCACCCACCGCTCGACCGGGCTGAAGATCAGCAGGTCGATCGCGATGCCGACGACCAGGATCAGGATGATCGCGAGGAACACGCCCGGCAGGTCGATGTTGTTGCGGCCGTTCTCCAGGAGCTGGCCCAGGCCCAGGCCCAGGTCGGGGGAGCTGGCGATGATCTCGGCGGCCATCAGCGAGCGCCAGGAGAAGGCCCAGCCCTGCTTCAGACCGGCCAGGTAGCCCGGCAGCGCGGCCGGCATGACGATGTGCCGGGCCCCACGCAGGCCGGTGGCGCCCAGGGTGCGCCCGGCCCGCAGGTACAGCGGAGGGATCTGGTCGATGCCGGAGACGAGGCCGTTGGCGATGGACGGGACGGCACCCAGCAGGATCACCGTGTACATCATGCCGTCGTTCAGGCCGAACCAGAGCACCGCCGGCGGCACCCAGGCCACCGACGGCAGCGACTGGAGGCCCTGGAGGATCGGGCCGATCGCGGCGCGGACGAACTTCACCCGGGCGACGAGCAGGCCGAGCGGCGTGCCGATGGCCAGGGCCAGCAGGAAGCCGAGCAGACCGCGCGAGACGCTGGTCCAGACGACCTCCAGCAGGGTGCCCTTGAGCCACATGTCGGACAGGCTGTCCCACACCGCGGTCAGCGGGGGCAGCTTGGTCTCCTCGGTGGCCTTCGCCGCGACGAGGATCTCCCAGACCAGGAGCACGAGGCCCACGGCCAGGAACGGCGGGAGGACCTTCTTGACGAGGACCTCGCGGACCGGGGTGCGGTGGGTCTGGACCGCGTCGAGGGCGTCCAGGCCGGCCTCGAGACCGGCGAGGTCGTCCGTCTTCGCCTTGGGGGCGGTGTCAGTGCTGGCCATGGCGGCGGATCTCCCCACGCAGGTGTTCAGTGATCTCAAGGGACAGTTCCGCGACGTCCGCGTCCTCGATGCGGCGCGGCTGCGGGATGTCCACGGTCCACTCCTTGGCGACCCGGCCGGGCCGCGAGGACAGCAGGACCACGCGCTCGGCGAGCCGCACGGCCTCGCGGACGTTGTGCGTGACGAAGAGGACGGAGAGGCCCGTCTCGGCCCAGATGCGCGTGAGTTCGCCGTGCAGCACGTCACGCGTGATGGCGTCGAGGGCCGCGAACGGCTCGTCCATCAGCAGCAGCCGGCTGTCCTGGGCGAGCGCCCGGGCCAGGGCCACACGCTGGCGCATGCCGCCCGACAGCTCGTGCACGCGCTTGCCGTACGCGCCGCCGAGCCGGACCAGCTCCAGCAGCCGCTCGGCCTCCTGCTTGCGGTCGGCCTTGGCCACCCCGCGCAGCCGCAGGGCGAGTTCGATGTTCTTGCCCGCGGTCAGCCACGGGAAGAGGGCGTGCTCCTGGAACATGAGGGCGGGACGGCCGCCGGGGGTCTCGATCGACCCCGCGGACGGCTTGTCCAGGCCCGCGACCAGGTTCAGCAGGGTGGACTTCCCACACCCGGACGCCCCCAGGATGGTGACGAACTCTCCGGGAGCGACATCGAGGCTGATGTCGTCCAGGACGAGCTGCGATCCGGCCGGGCCGGAGAAGGACTTCGAGACGTGCTCGATGCGCGCGGCGTGAGCGTGCTGCTCCGCTACGGTGCCCTCGGCAGCCTTGGCAAGCGTGGTGGCCATGGTCGTCACCTCCTGGGTTTGCTGGGTTTCGGGATTACTTCTTGGCGCCGAGACCGGCGTCGGAGACCTCGGGCTTGCCGGCGGCCTTCAGGACCTTGTTCAGGAGCGTCAGGTCGTAGATGCCGGCCAGGTCGGGCTGCTCGATGAGCTTCGCCTTGACCGCGTACTCGGCCTGCTTCTGCAGCGTGGAGGCCAGCGGGTCGTCGGTGACGAGGATGCTCGACCACGCCGGGTCGATGACCTTCGCGTCGAGCGGCTTGCCGCCCTCCGCCGCCAGCTTGGCGTTCGCGGAGGCCTTCGCCTTGTCCGGGTTGGCGTTGATCCACTCGTTGGTCTTCACCGTGCCCTTGAGCACGGCCTCGACCACGTCCGCGTGCTCCTTGAGGAACTTCTGCGACACGATGACGTTCGTGATCACGAACTTCTTGTCGGGCCACAGGGAGGTCTCGTCGAGGAGGACGCTGCCGCCGTCGGAGACGAGCTTGGAGGCCGTCGGCTCCGGCACCCAGGCGCCGTCGATGGAGCCCTCCTTGAAGGCGTCCGGGGTGACCTTGTTGTCCGTACGGACGACGGAGACGTCGCCCTTGCCGGACTCGGGGTCGACCGACCAGCCCTTCTCGGCGATCCAGTTGAGGAACGCGACGTCCTGGGTGTTCCCCTTCTGCGGGGTGGCGATCTTCTTGCCCTTGAGGTCGTCCAGGGTCTTGATCTTCTCCGGGTTCACGACGAGCTTGACGCCGCCGGAGGCGGAGCCGGAGATGATGCGGAGGTTGGAGCCCTTGGACTTGACGTAGCCGTTGATCGACGGCGAGGGGCCGATGAAGCCGATGTCGAGAGAGCCGCCGTTGAGCGCCTCGATCTCGGACGGGCCGGCGTTGAAGGACTGCGGCTTGATCGTGGTGCCGCCCAGTTCCTTCTGGATCAGGCCCTCCTGGAGGCCGACCAGCGCGGTGGCGTGCGTCAGGTTCGGGAAGTACCCGATGCGGACCTCGGAGGCGGAGAGCTTCTGACCGTCGGTGGCGGCGGCGTTGGCCGGCTTGTCCTCGGTCTTCTTGGCTTCGGAGCCGTAGCCGCAGGAGGCGAGCGCACCGATCAGGAGCGGCAGGGCGGCGGCGGCGACGACGCCGCGGCGGATGGTCTTGCGAGTGGTGTTACCGGTGGCAAGCACGGGAGGACTTCCTCTCGTGACGCGGTCATCTCATGACGCACGTCTTCGTCTGTGGAGCAAGGGCAGGTACAGCTCTTGGGGGGTGTGGGCGCGCAAGCGGTGCGCGTACGTCATCGCGCACATCGCGCCACCCCTCCCTGGCCGCTGCCAAGGTGGCCGCTGCCTACGCGGCCGCCCTCCTTGGCGAAGGTGGAGTAGATGTCGGCAAGCATGATCTAGAAGTCCCACCCTTCTTCATCTGCCTGGACGGTCGTCTCGGCCTTGGAGGCGAAGGACTCGCCGGCCATGCCCGCCGCCAGGGTGGTTCCGTCGGCCGGGTCGATCAGGAGGAAGGACCCGGTGCGGCGCGAGTCGGCGTACGCGTCGAGCGCGAGGGGCTCGGCGGTACGGACGACCACGCGGCCGATGTCGTTGGCCACCAGCTGCCCGGGGTTCGGGTGCTGGGACAGGTCGTCGAGGGTCAGCCGCGAGGGGATCTCCTTGACGATCGCCTTGACCGTCCGCGTCGTGTGCTTGATCAGCACCCGGGCACCGACGGACAGCGGCTGGTCGGCCACGTGGCAGACCGTCGCCTCGACGTCCTGCGTGGTGGCCGGCGGGTTCGCGGACGGCGCGATCAGGTCGCCGCGCGAGATGTCGATGTCGTCCGCGAGGCGCAGGGTCACCGACTGCGGGGCCCAGGCGATGTCCACCGACTCACCCAGCGCGTCGATGCCGACGATCGTGCTCGTACGGCCCGAGGGCAGCACGGTCACGGCCTCGCCGACGCGCAGCACGCCGGAGGCGATCTGGCCCGCGTAGCCGCGGTAGTCGGGGTGCTCGGCGGACTGCGGGCGGATCACGTACTGCACCGGGAAGCGCGCCGGGCAGGCGGTGAGGTCGTGGCTGACCGGGACGGTCTCCAGGTGCTCCAGCACCGTCGGGCCGCCGTACCAGTCCATGTTCGCGGAGGGCTCCACCACGTTGTCCCCGGCCAGGGCCGAGATCGGGATCGCGGTGATCTCCGGGACGCCCAGGTCGGTGGCGTACGCGGTGAACTCCTCGGCGATGGCCGCGAAGACCTTCTCCTCGTAGCCCACCAGGTCCATCTTGTTGACGGCCAGCACCACGTGCGGGACGCGCAGCAGCGCGGCGACGGCCGCGTGCCGGCGGGTCTGCTCGATCACGCCGTTGCGGGCGTCGACGAGGACCACGGCCAGGTCGGCGGTGGAGGCGCCGGTGACCATGTTCCGGGTGTACTGCACGTGCCCCGGGGTGTCCGCCAGGATGAACCGGCGGCGCGCGGTGGCGAAGTAGCGGTACGCGACGTCGATGGTGATGCCCTGCTCGCGCTCGGCCCGCAGGCCGTCGGTGAGCAGCGCGAGGTCGGGGGCCTCCTGGCCGCGCTGGGCGGAGACGGCCTCGACGGCCTCCATCTGGTCGGTCAGGACCGACTTGGAGTCGTGCAGCAGCCGGCCGACCAGCGTGGACTTGCCGTCGTCGACGGATCCGGCGGTCGCGAAGCGCAGCAGGGTGGTCGCCGACAGGTCGGCGAACTGCTCGGTGGTGCTGGTCATGTCTAGAAGTACCCTTCGCGCTTGCGGTCTTCCATCGCGGCCTCGGACATCTTGTCGTCGGCGCGGGTCGCGCCCCGCTCGGTGAGGCGGGATACGGCGATCTCGGCGATCACGGCGTCCAGCGTGGCGGCGTCGGAGTCGACGGCGCCGGTGCAGGACATGTCACCGACGGTGCGGTAGCGGATGAGGCGCGTCTCGGGCGTCTCGCCCTCCTTCGGGCCGCCCCACTCGCCGGCCGTCAGCCACATGCCGTTGCGCTGGAAGACCTCGCGCTCGTGGGCGAAGTAGATCTCCGGCAGCTCGATGCCCTCGCGGGCGATGTACTGCCAGATGTCCAGCTCGGTCCAGTTGGACAGCGGGAAGACGCGCACGTGCTCGCCGGGCGCGTGGCGGCCGTTGTAGAGCTGCCACAGCTCGGGGCGCTGGCGGCGCGGGTCCCACTGGGAGAACTCGTCGCGGAGGCTGAACACCCGCTCCTTGGCGCGGGCCTTCTCCTCGTCGCGGCGGCCGCCGCCGAAGACGGCGTCGAACTTCAGCTGCTGGATCGCCTCGGTCAGCGGGACGGTCTGCAGCGGGTTGCGGGTGCCGTCCGGGCGCTCGCGCAGCTTGCCCGCGTCGATGTACTCCTGGACGGAGGCCACGTGCAGGCGCAGGCCGTGCTTGGCGACCGTGCGGTCGCGGTACTCCAGCACCTCGGGGAAGTTGTGGCCCGTGTCGACGTGCAGCAGCGTGAAGGGCACCGGCGCCGGCGCGAACGCCTTCAGCGCCAGGTGCAGCATGACGATGGAGTCCTTGCCGCCGGAGAACAGGATCACCGGCTTCTCGAACTCGCCCGCCACCTCGCGGAAGATGTGCACGGCCTCGGACTCGAGGGCGTCGAGGTGCGACAGCGCGTAGGGCGCGTCGGCGTCGGACTCGGTGTGCACGTGTGCGGCGGTGGTCATGCCAGACCCCTCTCGGTGAGCAGCGCGTGCAGGGCCGAAGCCGACTCCTGCACGGTCTGCGTGTGCGACTCGATACGGAGGTCCGGAGTCTCCGGAGCCTCGTACGGGTCGTCGACCCCGGTCAGACCGGAGATCTCGCCCGCCGCCTGCTTGGCGTACAGGCCCTTCACGTCACGCTCGGAGCACACCTCGACCGGGGTGGCCACGTGTACTTCGAGGTAGTTCGTCTCGGCGGCCGCGTGCCGCTTGCGAACGGCGTCACGGCTGTCCGCGAACGGCGCGATCACCGGTACCAGCGCCTTGACGCCGTTGCTCGCGAGGAGCTCGGCGACGAAGCCGATCCGCTGCACGTTGGTGTGCCGGTCCTCGCGGCTGAAGCCGAGGCCGGCGGAGAGGAACTCGCGGATCTCGTCGCCGTCGAGGACCTCCACGCGGTGGCCCTCGGCGCGCAGCCGCTCGGCCAGCGCGTAGGCGATGGTGGTCTTGCCCGCGCTCGGCAGCCCGGTCAGCCACACGGTGGCGCCCTGGTCGCTCACGCTCATCTGCTCAGTCTCCGTAGGTTCTTTGCTGTCCGTCATCAGCCGTGCAGTCCGCACTCGGTCTTGCCGCGCCCGGCCCAGCGGCCGGCCCGCGCGTCCTCGCCCTCCGCCACGCGGCGGGTGCAGGGGGCGCAGCCGACGGAGGCGTAGCCGTCCATCAGCAGCGGGTTGGTGAGCACGCCGTGCTCGGCGACGTAGGCATCCACGTCGTCCTGCGTCCAGCGGGCGATCGGCGAGATCTTGACCTTCTGCCGCTTCTCGTCCCAGCCGACCACCGGGGTGTTCGCCCGGGTCGGGGACTCGTCGCGGCGCAGGCCCGTCGCCCACGCGTCGTACGCGGTCAGGCCTTCTTCGAGGGGCTTGACCTTGCGCAGCGCGCAGCACAGGTCGGGGTCGCGGTCGTGCAGCTTGGGACCGTACTCCGCGTCCTGCTCGGCGACCGTCTGGCGCGGGGTGAGGGTGATGACGTTGACGTCCATCACGGCCTCGACCGCGTCGCGGGTGCCGATGGTCTCCTCGAAGTGGTAGCCGGTGTCGAGGAAGACCACGTCCACGCCGGGCATCGCCCGGGAGGCCAGGTGGGCGACGACCGCGTCCTCCATGGAGGAGGTGACGCAGAACTTCTTGCCGAAGGTCTCGGCGGCCCAGGTGAGGATCTCGAGCGCCGAGGCGTCCTCGAGGTCCCGCCCGGCCTGCTCGGCCACGGCTTTGAGACTCACGTCTTGAGTGGTGGTCATATCTCGTCCCCTCCAGCGGTGTTCGACTGAACGCCCCGGGCCAGCAGCCCGAGGTACTTCAGCTGGAAGGCTCGGTTGCAGGCCCTGCATTCCCAGGCGCCGTGGCCGGTTTCGTTCGGAAACAGGTCCTCGTCGCCGCAGTACGGGCAGTAGAACGGTGCGGCGCGCTCGCTCACGACAGGTCCTCGTCCTTCGCCCGGCCGACCCAGGCGGCGAAGCGCTCGCCGTCCTCACGCTGCTCCTCGAAGCGCGTGACGACCCGCTCGACGTAGTCGGGCAGACCGGCCGAGGTGACCTTGAGGCCGCGGACCTTGCGGCCGAAACCCGCCTCCAGGCCGAGGGCGCCGCCCAGGTGGACCTGGTAGCCCTCCACCTGGTTGCCGTCCTCGTCCAGGACCAGCTGGCCCTTGAGACCGATGTCCGCCACCTGGATACGGGCGCAGGCGTTCGGGCAGCCGTTGATGTTGATGGTCAGCGGCTCGGCGAACTCGGGCAGGCGGCGCTCCAGCTCGTCGATCAGCGAGGCGCCGCGCGCCTTGGTCTCGACGATGGCCAGCTTGCAGAACTCGATGCCGGTGCAGGCCATCGTGCCGCGGCGGAACGGGGACGGCTTGACCCGCAGGTCCAGCGCCTCCAGGGCCGCGACCACCGAGTCGACCTGGTCGGCCTCGATGTCGAGGACGATCATCTTCTGCTCGGCGGTGGTGCGCAGGCGGCCGGAGCCGTGCTGCTCGGCGACGTCCGCGATCTTGGTCAGGGTGGCGCCGTCGACGCGGCCGACGCGGGGCGCGAAGCCGACGTAGAACCTGCCGTCCTGCTGCTGGTGGACGCCGACGTGGTCGCGCCACTGGCCGCTGGGCTGCTCGGGCGCGGGGCCGTCGGTCAGCTTCCGCTTCAGGTACTCGTCCTCCAGGACCTGGCGGAACTTGGCCGGGCCCCAGTCGGCGACGAGGAACTTCAGGCGAGCGCGGGTGCGCAGGCGGCGGTAGCCGTAGTCGCGGAAGATCGAGATGACACCCTCGTAGACGTCCGGGACCTCGTCGAGCGAGACCCAGGTGCCCAGGCGCACGCCGAGCTTCGGGTTCGTGGACAGGCCGCCGCCGACCCAGACGTCGAAGCCGGCACCGTGCTCGGGGTGGTTCACGCCCACGAAGGCGATGTCGTTGATCTCGTGCGCCACGTCGAGCAGCGGCGAGCCGGAGATCGCGGACTTGAACTTGCGGGGCAGGTTCGAGAACGCCGGGTTGCCGACGATGCGGCGGTAGATCTCGTCGATGGCGGGCGTGCCGTCGATGATCTCGTCCTGGGCGATGCCGGCCACGGGCGAACCGAGGATGACGCGGGGCGTGTCACCGCAGGCCTCGGTGGTGGACAGGCCGACGGCCTCCAGGCGGCGCCAGATCTCCGGGACGTCCTCGATACGGATCCAGTGGTACTGCACGTTCTGGCGGTCGGTGAGGTCCGCGGTCCCGCGCGCGAACTCCTCCGAGATCTCGCCGATGACGCGGAGCTGCTCGGTGGTCAGCCGGCCGCCGTCGATGCGCACGCGCAGCATGAAGTACTTGTCGTCCAGCTCCTCCGGCTCCAGGATCGCGGTCTTGCCGCCGTCGATCCCGGGCTTGCGCTGGGTGTAGAGACCCCACCAGCGCATGCGGCCGCGGAGGTCGTTCGGGTCGATCGAGTCGAAGCCCGTCTTGGAGTAGATGTTCTCGATGCGCGTCCGCACATTGAGACCGTCGTCGTCCTTTTTGAACTGCTCGTTGCCGTTGAGGGGCGTGTGGTGTCCGACGGCCCACTGACCCTCACCGCGGTGACGGCCGGTCTTGCGGCGCGCGGCGGCTGCGGGGGCGGCTGCGGGCGTTTCGGGGGTGGCGGCCATGGCGGTACGTCCTTCTTCGGCGGCTCGGGGCAGGGGCAAGGGCAGGGAGTGTTGCGGCGGCGAGCCCCTGTCCAGGTCAGAGACGCTGAGCGGGTGTGGCTGAGTGCCGCGCCTTTGCCGGGGTGGCCGGCGGGCAGCGGTATTCGGCCTTCAGGGGACTGCGATGATCGACACTCCCACGGCGACGATGCCGGGTTTGTGGCGATGTGCGGCGGTTGCTGGTTCCGTCAGCGAGCCGGACAGATGGCGCTGGACATGCGGCCGAGGTCGACGTGCCGCCGACTCACCAAGGCAATTCCAGCTCCATTCATGGCGGAAGCGTGTCATGTGCCGATTGGAGGAGTCCACTACTGTCCACGATCCGGACGAACTCGTCCCGAATACCGGGATGGCGTGACGGGGGTCACCCCCTTGGACCCCCGCGCCCGTGGGGGTGCGGCCCTCCCCCCACGGGCATGGCTGAATCTCGCGGCCGGGGACCGCCGCGGAGGGGTTACGCGCCGGGCCAGGGGCCCGGCGTCGGAGTGTCTTCCTTCGGTTCCGTTTCCGTCTTGAAGAGCTTGAAGCCGCGCCGGAGGTAGTTGTCCATGGCCGTCGGGCCGTCCTGGCTGCACGTGTGGAGCCAGACCCGACGGGTCGCCTCCCGCTGCGGCCAGCGGGACGCGAGGTCCCACGCCCGGGCGATCCCCACCGACAGCAGGTGCCCGCCGATCCGCCGCCCCCGGAAATCCGGCAGGAGGCCGAAGTAGATGATCTCCACCACACCGTCGTCCTGCGGGTCGAACTCCACGTACCCCGCCGGCGTGCCCCGGTCGTACGCCACCCACGTCTCCACGCCCGGCCGCCCCAGCTGCTCCACCCACTGCGCGCGGGTCAGGGACAGCCGGTCCGTCCAGTGGATGTCCCCGCCGACCGAGGCGTAGAGGAACCGGCTGAATTCGGGGGAAGGGACCTCCGCCCGGGCGATGGTGATCTCGGGGCCCGGGGGAGTCGCCGGTATGAGGTCCGCAGGAGAGGTCATTTCCAGGGACCAGGTGGTGAGTGTGATGGTGCTCATGCACGTCAGGGAATCACGCCGGGCCCCGAACGGCCCAGGCGGGCCCTGATCACCGCCGGGGCGGTGGAGTGGGGGAGCAGCGCCGCCGGGTCCTGGGGGCGGATCAGCTCCACCTCCACGTCCTGCGCGAACCGGTACGGCCGGTGGGTCAGCACGCCCGCCAGGTTCCGGCGTACGCGCGAGAGCTCCGCCCGCACCGTCACCGTGCGCGTCGGGTCCCCGAACAGCTCCGCGGCCAGCTCCGCCGCCGAGCGGCCCCGCGGGCTCTCCGCCAGCAGGAACAGCAGCTCGGCGTGGCGCGGGCTGAGCTCCTGCGACCAGCTCCCGGCGGCCCCGTACACCGTCGCCGACCAGGATCCGGCCCGGCTGAGGTCGAGGACGACCCGCGTCACCCCCGTACGCGTACGGTCCTGCGCGATCCGCAGCAGCCAGCCCCCGGGCAGCGGCTCCACCGCGCAGTCCCCGAGCTGTGGCACCCACACCCGGCCCGGCCCGAACGGCTTCGGCAGCGGGATGCGGTCCACGGGGGCCAGGCCCGTCACGGCCGCCGTCCAGCCGTTGGGGTCCACGGCGAGGGCCTGCCCCGGCAGCCGGGCCAGCAGCGGGGCCGCCACCGACCGCAGCCGCTCCAGGGACTCCAGGTGCCGGATGCGCAGCTCCCGCTCGGCGAGCCGGGCCACCGAGCCGACCCACGCCAGGGTCGCCGGGTGCATGGTGGCCAGCGGCCCGCTGACGTCGACCACGCCCAGCAGCCGGCCGTCGCGCGGATCCCGTACGGGCGCTCCCGCGCAGGTCCAGTCGTGGTGGCTGGAGACGAAGTGCTCCGCCGAGAACACCTGGACCGGCCGCCGGGCCACCAGCGCCGTGCCGACCCCGTTCGTGCCGACCACGGCCTCGTCCCAGTCGGCCCCCACGGCGAAGCCGAGCCGGTCCGCCTTGCGCAGGATGGAGCTGTGGCCCTCGCGCCACAGCAGCCGCCCGTCGGCGTCGGCGACGACCATGATGTGCAGGGCCTCGTCCAGCGACGGGAGCAGTCCCTCCCGCAGCACCGGAAGGATCTCCCGCAGCGGCGAGACGTGCCGCCGTTCCTCGGTCTCGGCGGCCGACAGCAACCGCGAGCGCGCGTCCCGGTCCGGGTGCACCCCGCCCGCCATCATCCGGCGCCAGGACTCGGCGATCTCCGGGCGCGGCGCGGCCGGCGGCCGGTCCCCGGCGAGCGCGGCCGCCCGCACCCCCTTGAGCAGACGCGCGGCCTCGCGCGCGTCCATGGCCGAAATACGCGCCACATCGACCGCGCTGCCTGCGGTGTTGGCCACCAGAACCTCCCCGTGAGAACTGGACGTACGGACGTACCGCCCGGTCCGCGCGGACCGGGTCCCCCGGCACCCCTGGGGGCGGCTGCCGGTCCAAGGGTTGCAACGGTATGCAACTCTCGCCAAGTCCCGGTCGGCCGACCGAAACTGTCCGTCACGCCGCCCTGCGGCGTGACAGCTCCTCCTCGGGGCTTCTCGGATCAGGGGTGGTGCCGAGTCGGCGCGGCGCCACCCCTGTCCCGGTCGACGGGCCCGGATCCCGGCTCGGCGTGGTGGTGGGGACCTTGGGGGGTCCCCGTGGCGGGGACCTTGGGGGGTCCCCGGTGCCCCCGCCTAGCCCGCGATCCGCGCCCGTTCCACGACCCCTCGCAGGTCCAGGCTGTGCGGCAGCGTGCCGAAGGCCGTGCCCCAGTCGCCGCCCAGCCGCGAGGCGCAGAAGGCGTCCGCCACCTCGGGCGGAGCCCAGCGGACCAGCAGCGATCCCTGGAGCACCAGCGCCATGCGCTCGACCACCCGGCGGGCCCGGGCCTCGATGCCCTCCAGGTCGGCGAGCTCCGTCAGCAGGTCCTTGATGGCCGAATCCAGCCGGTGGTCGGCGCCCCGGGCCAGCCCGACCTCCTGGAGGAAGGCGCCCAGGGCCTGCGGCTCGCGCTGGAGGGCGCGGAGCACGTCGAGGGCCTGGACGTTGCCCGAACCCTCCCAGATGGAGTTCAGCGGGGATTCGCGCAGCAGTCTCGGCAGCCCGGACTCCTCGACGTAGCCGTTGCCCCCCAGACACTCCAGGGCCTCCGCCACCATCGGCGTACAGCGCTTGGTCACCCAGTACTTGGCGGCGGGCACCGCCAGGCGCAGGAAGGCCTTCTCCTGCTCGGTGCCGGCGTCGTAGGCGGCCGCGAGGCGCAGGGTCAGGTTGGTGGCCGCCTCCGACTCCAGGGCGAGGTCGGCGAGGACGTTGCGCATCAGCGGCTGGTCGATGAGCGGTGCTCCGAAAGCAGAGCGGTGCTCCGTGTGGTGTACGGCCTGCGTCAGTGCCTGCCGCATCAGCGAGGCCGACCCGATCACGCAGTCCAGCCGGGTCGCCGCCACCATCTCGATGATGGTCCGCACCCCCCGGCCCTCCTCGCCCACCCGCTGCGCCCAGGTCCCGTCGAACTCCACCTCGCTCGACGCGTTCGACCGGTTGCCCAGCTTGTCCTTCAGCCGCTGGATCGCGAAGACGTTGCGCGTGCCGTCCGGCAGCACCCGCGGCACCAGGAAGCAGGTCAGCCCGCCCGGAGCCTGCGCCAGCACCAGGAAGCCGTCGCACATCGGCGCCGAGCAGAACCACTTGTGCCCCGTCAGCAGGTACTCGCCCGCCGCGTCCAGCGGCACCGCCGCCGTCGTGTTCGCCCGTACGTCGCTGCCGCCCTGCTTCTCGGTCATCCCCATGCCGAAGAGCACACCGGCCTTCTCCGCGGCCGGCCGCAGCCCCTCCTCGTAGATGTGCGAGGTCAGCCGCGGCTCCCACTCGGCGGCGAGCGCGGGATTGGCCCGCAGCGCCGGTACGGCGGCGTGCGTCATCGAGACCGGGCAGCCGTGCCCCGCCTCGGCCTGCGACCACACGAAGAATCCGGCGGCCCGGCGCAGGTGCCCTGCCGGGCGCCCCCAGGCGTCGGTGAGCCCGGAGGTCACCGCCTTGCCGAGCAGCCGGTGCCAGGCCGGATGGAAGTCCACCTCGTCGATCCGGTTCCCGTACCGGTCGTGCGTCCGCAGCTTCG
Source organism: Streptomyces sp. NPDC057010 (assembly GCF_042673805.1). Taxonomy (NCBI): domain Bacteria; kingdom Bacillati; phylum Actinomycetota; class Actinomycetes; order Kitasatosporales; family Streptomycetaceae; genus Streptomyces; species Streptomyces sp. NPDC057010. Next base: position 50,069 of record NZ_JBHUSC010000013.1, read on the forward strand.
GCGGGTTCTCGTTCGCCTGGACCCCCCATTCCTGGGCCTGCTCGGAGCCCGCCGAACGCCCGATGCGGGTGAGCTCCTCCTGCACCTCACCGAGCAGTTCGGGGTCCGCGGAGGCGAGATGACGCTCCACGCCCTCGGTGAGGGCCCGGTCGCCCCCGTAGACGTCGTGCCCCACGAGCGGCGGGACCTGATTGGTGACTGTGTGGGTGGTGGCTGCCATGCGGATACCGTAAGGACGTGCAGCCAGCAAAAGAAACACCCGAGGGGATCCCCGGACGCCACGGACGGCTCCACCGGGCCCGCGCCCTCTACCGCAACGTCTCCAAGCGGAAGATGGGCTGGCTGCTCCTGAAGGACACCGTCAACTCCTGCATCGAGTACCGGATCCTCGGGCTCGCGGCCGAGGCGGCCTTCTTCACCCTGCTCTCGCTGCCCCCGCTCTTCCTCGGCCTGCTCGGCCTCCTCGGCTACGTCGACGGCTGGACGAACACCCAGTCGGTGCAGAGCATCGAGGAGAACATCCTGCGCGCGGTCGGCACCGTCCTGTCCGACCGGGGCGTCAACCAGATCGCGAGACCGATGCTGGACGACGTCACCAGGAGCGGCCGCCCGGACCTGATCTCGCTCGGCTTCGCCTTCGCCCTGTGGTCGGGCTCCCGCGCCGTCAACGTCTTCATCGACACCATCACCGTGATGTACGGGCTCGACGGGCAGCGCGGCATCGTCAAGACCCGCCTGCTGGCCTTCCTGCTGTACGTGGTCGCCCTGCTGATCGGGGCCGTGGTGCTGCCGCTGATGGTGGTGGGGCCGGACGCGGTGGTGCGGCTGGTGCCCTGGGGCACGGACGTGATCGCGGTCCTGTACTGGCCGACGGTCACCCTGCTGTCCATCGTCTTCCTGACGACGCTCTACCACGTGTCGGTGCCGGTGCGCTCGCCGTGGATCGAGGACGTGCCGGGGGCGCTGGTGGCCCTCGCCATGTGGGTGCTGGGCTCGTTCCTGCTGCGGATCTACCTGACCAACACCGTGGAGGGGCCCACGATCTACGGCTCCCTGGCCGCCCCGGTGGCCGTGCTCCTGTGGATCGGCATCTCGGCCTTCGCGGTGCTCGTGGGCGCCGCCGTGAACGCGGCCATCGACCGGGTCTGGCCGTCCGTGGCCACGGCGGCGGCGCGCGAGGCGAACGAGCGGGCGCGCGAGGCGGAGGCCGCGCAGCTGATCGCGCGGGCCGCGGCCTGGCGGGCCCTGGCCGAGGGCGAGTCGGAGGACGACGAGGACGGCGGGATGCCCTCGGAGTTCCCGGAACGCTGGTCGAACTTCCTGCCGCCGGACGACTACTCCTCGCGGCTGCGCAAGCACTAGAGGGCGGGCGTAGCCTGGAGCGATGTACGAGGAGGCGCCCTCGGCGGCGGTGCCCGGGGCCGTGCTGTGGCGGGCCCGGGGCAACGGCGGGGCCGTGCTGCCCGACGGCTGCATGGACCTGCTGTGGGTCGACGGGAGGCTGCTCGTGGCCGGGCCCGACACCGTGCCGCACCCCGCCGGGGAGGTCCCGGGCGGGGCCTTCGCCGGGATCCGGCTCGCGCCCGGCACCGCGCCCGCGCTGCTCGGCGTACCGGCGCACGTGCTGCGCGACCGGCGCGTCGAGCTGGCCGAGCTGTGGCCGGCCCGGGAGGTACGCCGCCTCGCGGGGCTGGTCGCGGGCTTCGGGGACCCCCGTACCGGACTGGAGGTGCTGGCCGCCCGCCGCGCCGCCGGGGCCGGGCCGCCCGACCCACTCGCCGCCGAGGTCGTGGCCCGGCTCCGGGCCGGCGAGGCGGTGGCCGGGATCGCCGCGGCGGTCGGCCTCGGGGAGCGGCAGCTGCGGCGGCGCTCCCAGGCCGCCTTCGGCTACGGGCCCCGCACGCTCGGCCGGATCCTGCGGCTGCGCCGCGCCCTGGCGCTGGCGGTGGCGGGCCTGCCGTACGCGGAGGTGGCCTGCGCCGCCGGGTACGCCGACCAGGCCCACCTGGCCCGCGAGGTGCGGGCGCTGGCCGGGACCACGCTGAGCGCCTACGCCGGGGCGAAGAGGGATACCTCGCAGCCGTCCGGATCGAGGACGACGGCGTAGCGCTGCCCCCAGAAGGCGTCCCAGGGCTTCAGGTGCCCGGTGTACCCGGCGTCGGTGAGCCCGGCGTACACCGCGTCCACCTCGGCGGGGGAGTCGCACAGGAAGGCGAGCCCGGTGCGGCCGCTGCCGGAGGGCGGGGTCCAGGAGGGGTCGAAGGAGCGGATCGTCCCTTCCGTGTCCCACCCGATCCGCATCCCGCCGGGCAGGGCGGCCTCCACGTGCGGCTGCCCGTCGGCCTCGGCCGGGATGTCCAGCCCGAGGCGGCGGTAGAAGGCGAGCGAGGCGGCCATGTCGGAGACGACCAGGCCGATCATGTCGAGTCGTGGAGTCATACCGGCAGGCTAGGCACGCCCCACCCGGCCCGTCTTGAACGAAACGGTCTCGAGGCCCCCCAACCCGGCCGGTGCCGCCGGGGTGTGTGGCGGGGCGTTCCCGCGGGGCCGGTGCCGGCGTGGCCGGGCGCGCGTCGGGGCGCCCCCGCGGGGTCGGTGCCGGCGTGGCCGGGCGTGCGGTGGGGCGTCCTCGCAGGGTTGGTGTCGGTGTGGGCGGGCGCGTGGCGGGGCGTCCTCGCAGGGTCGGTGCAGCCGTGGCCGGGCGTGTGGTGGGGCGTCCTCGCAGGGTTGGTGCCGGTGTGGCCGGGCGTGTGGTGGGGCGTCCTCGCAGGGTTGGTGTCGGCGGGGCCGGGCGTGCGGTGGGGCGTCCTCGCAGGGTTGGTGTCGGCGGGGCCGGGCGTGCGGTGGGGCGTCCTTGCAGGGTTGGTGCCGGTGTGGGCGGGCGTGCGGTGGGGTGCCCCCGCAGGGCGCCGAACACGGTTCCGCTGCACTCTCCACCTCCTGGCCGCGTTCGCCGCCCGAGGAGGTGGCCCGGCGCGCGACCGGCCCCGTCGACACCGACCCGGCACGGGGATTGACGAACCGTCAGGTGCGGGCGCAACTTATATCGGAACCCCGATATAACCCGGGAGCCCCCATGGCACGCCACGACCACCTCGGCCCGTCGCACCCGCCCCAGGCGGACCAGGACCCCGACCGGCCACACCCGCCGCACCCGCCGCACGCGGGACCGCGGGCGCAGCCCGAGCGGCCCCGGGCCCGCCGCCCGCCGGAGTCGGGGAACCACCCGCAACCGCCGAGCCCGCCGCAGGCGAACCGGCAAGCCGTGCGGAAGTCCGAGACCCGGTCGCGCCTCATCGACGCCGCCGCCGAGCTGTTCGCCCGCAAGGGGTACCACGCCGTCTCGGCCGAAGCCGTCGCCGAGGCGGCCGGGCGGACCACCGGTGCGCTCTACAGCCACTTCGGCGGCAAGGAGGGGCTGCTGCTGGCCCTCCTGGAGGTCTGGAAGGAGCGCACCGCCGAAGAGCTCGCCGCCGAGATCGCCGGCAGCGCCGACCCGGCGGACCCCGCCGTGCACTTCTCCGCGATGTGGCGCAGCCTCACCCGCCCGCACCCCGCGCACGGCGACTCCTGGCTGCTCCTGGAGGCCGAGCTCTGGCTGCACGGCGCCCGCGGCCCCCTCATCGGCACGCAACTGGCACACCGCTACGCCGAGATCCGCGCCCAGCTGGGCGAGGGCCTCGCCGAGTGGGCCGAAGCCACCGGCACCCCGCTCGGCCGCCCGCCAGAGGAGACCGGCGCCCTCGTCCTCGGCGTCCTGCTCGGCCTCGCCATGCAGCACCGCCTGGACCCCCGCGGCGTCCCCGACGCCCTCGTCGTCGAAGCACTGGGCTCCCTCCTGGAGGCGCCCCGAAGGGAAGTGGACTCGTGACCCCCACCGGCACCCCGCCCGCCACCCCGCCCGGCATCCCCGCCGGCGACATCGACCTCCTCGAAGACACCTGGGCCCGCGAGGTCCCGCACGCGCAGTTCACCCGGCTGCGCCGCGAGGACCCCGTCCACTGGCACGAGATACCGGGCCCGGGCCCCCAGCACGGCTTCTACGCGGTCACCCGCCACGCCGACGTCAAGGCGATCAGCCGGGACCCCGAGCTCTGGTCCACCGAACTCGGCTCCTTCATGGTCCGCGACCAGAGCCCCGAGTCCCTGGAGTCCCTGCGCCTGGTGCTGCTCGGCATGGACGCCCCGCGCCACTCCCGCTACCGCGCCCTGGTCAGCGCCGGCTTCACCCCCCGGGTGGTACGCCGCCTGGCGGCCCGCATCGGCGAGCGCGCGGCCGCGCTCGTGGCCACGGCGGTCGCCCCGGGCCGGGACGTGGACTTCGTCTCCGAGGTGGCCGCCTGGCTGCCGATCCAGACGATCTGCGAGATGGTCGGCGTGCCCCCGGGCGACGAGCGGCTGGTCTTCGACTGGAGCAACCGGATGGCCGGCGGCCAGGACCCGGAGCTCTCCGCGGGCCGCCACGACAGCGACACGGCCGCCGCCGAGATCTACGCCTACTGCGACGCGCTGGCCGCCGAACGCCGCGCGCACCCCCGGGAGGACATCCTCTCGACCCTGGTGCACGCCGAGGTGGACGGGGACCGGCTCACCCCGCACGAGATCAACATGTTCTTCGTGCTGCTGTGCGTCGCGGGCAACGAAACGACCCGCAACCTGCTGTCCGCCACCCTGCTGGCCCTGGCCGAACACCCGGCCGCCCGCGCCGAACTGGCCGCCTCCCCGCGGGACGAGGCGCTGTGGACCTCGGCCACCGAGGAGTTCCTGCGCTGGGGCGGCTCGATCCACAACTTCCGGCGGACCGCGACCCGCGACACCGTGCTGCGCGGGCGTGCGATCTCCGCGGGCCAGAAGGTGGTCACGTACTACACCTCCGCCAACCGCGACGAGGAGGTCTTCGCCGACCCCTTCACCTTCGACATCCGCCGCACCCCCAACGACCACCTCGCCTTCGGCGGCGGGGGCCCGCACTTCTGCCTGGGCGCGGGTCTGGCCCGTACGCAGATCAAGGCGCTGGTCCGCGAACTGCTCGCCCACCACCCGGACTTCGAAGTGACCGGCCCGGTGCGCAGGCTCCGCTCCGACTTCATCAACGGCATCAAGTACCTGCCCGTACGGTTCGGTTCCTGAATCGGTCCCGCCTAGCGGCGGCGCGCGGCCACCACGGCGCACGCCGCGGCGAGGGGCAGCTCCGCGGCCGCCGCCAGGAGCAGCGCCGTGCCCTGGCCGCCGGTCCCGGCCGAGGTCGTCACGTCGAACCAGGCGTCCATCACCAGCAGCGCGGCGGTCGCGGCGGCCACCGGGGCGACCCGCGGGTCGCCCCTGCGCAGCAGCACGCCGGTCCCGGTCAGCCCGGCGGCCAGCATCAGGTCGAGGCCGATCCACGCCGTGGCCCAGTTGTTGACCTCGGTGGTCTGCGGCACGGTCTTCGCCAGCACGACCATCCACGGCACCAGCACCACACCGGCTCCGGTCAGGGCCGTGGCCAGCCGGGGGGTGCGCCAGATGCGGGCCTGGGGGGCGACGAGTGCCATGGCTGCGGATCTCCTTCCGGCCCGGCGGTCCGTCCCCCGGGCACACCGAAAGCCTCGTCCGCGGGGCCGCCGAGATCAGTAGCGCCTCTGTCCGAACCGGGGGTGGTGCCAGCTACACCCCCGGGCGGGAGCCAGGGTGATGGCAGGCCCCTGATCAGTGCGATTACCGTACGGGCATGGCAACTCCCGGCCCGCTGCGGCGTACGTACACCTGGATCGCGGGCCACGCACCGTGGTCGGCGTGGGCCTGGCGCCACACGGCCTTCACGGTCGCCGCCATCCCTCCGGCGCTCCCCGCCCTCCTCGGCCTCACGTACCTGGCGTTGGAGCCCGGACAGGCCGTGGTCCCCCTGCTCCTGATCCTGCTGCTCTCCCCGCTGCTCACCCTCCTGCAGCGCAGCCGCTTCTGGGCGCTGCTCGGCCTCGACGTGCCGGCGGTCGTGCGGCGGAGCCGGTGGGCGAGCCCGCGCGGCCTGGCGGAGCGGCTGCGCTCCGAGGCGACGTGGCGCCAGTACGGCTACCACCTCCTCGTCAGCCCGCTCACCGCCGTCGCCGGCGCCGCGGTGGTCCTGGCCTGGGCCGTCGGCGCGGCCGCCGCCGGCGTGTACGGCTGGTTCTGGTTCCTGCCCGCGGACACCCGTACCCCCGGCTGGACGGGCTCCTACGACCTCATCACCGCCGGCGGCGCCCTGCTGCTCCTGGCAGCGCCCTGGCTGGCCGTGCTCTTCACCCGCCTGGACGCCTTCGCGGCGGCCGCCCTTCTCGGCCCGAACCGGGCCCGCGAACTGGAACGGCGCGTCGAGGACCTGGCGGAGAGCCGGGCCGGGGTGCTGGACGCCGCCGACCTCGAACGCCGGCGGATCGAGCGGGACCTGCACGACGGGGCCCAGCAGCGGCTGGTCGCCCTCGCCATGAACCTCGGCATCGCCCGCGCCACCCTGCCGGACCTGCCGCCCGAGGCCAAGGCCGTCATCGACGAGGCCCACCGGGAGGCGAAGGAGGCGATCGAGGAACTCAGCAACCTCGTACGGGGTCTGCACCCGGCCGTGCTGGAGGACCGGGGGCTGGACGCGGCCCTCTCCGGGATCGCCGCCCGCGCCCCCTTCCCCGTGGAGCTGACCGTGGACCTGGCGTCCCGGCCGGGGGCCACGGTCGAGGCCGTCGCCTACTTCGTGGTCTCCGAAGCCCTGGCCAATGTGGCCAAGCACGCCCGGGCGGACCGCTGTTCGGTACGGCTCGTACGAAGGCCGGGCCGCCGCGGGGACGTACTGGCCATCACCGTCACCGACGACGGGGTGGGCGGAGCCGACCCGGGGCGCGGCACCGGTCTGGTGGGCCTGCGCAAACGCGTAGGGTCGGTGGACGGAACCATCATGATCAGCAGCCCTCCCGGGGGCCCGACCGACATCACCGTGGAGCTGCCGTGCGGGCTGTGATCGCCGAGGACTCCGTCCTGCTGCGCATAGGACTCGTCAAAGTCCTCGAAATGGCCGGGTTCGAGGTGGCCGCCGAGACGGGCGACGCCGAGGCCCTGCTCGCCGCCGTCGACGAACACCGCCCCGAACTGGCCCTCGTGGACGTACGGATGCCACCCGGATTCACCGACGAGGGCGTGCGGGCGGCCCTGATGATCCGCCAACAGAGCCCGGACACCGCCGTGTTGCTGCTCTCCCAGTACGTGGAGGAGCGGTACGCCGCCGACCTCCTGGCCGCACAGAGCGGCGCGGGCATCGGCTACCTCCTCAAGCAGCGGGTCGCGGACGTGGAGGACTTCATCGACGCCCTGCGGCGCGTGGCTGCCGGCGGCACCGCCCTCGACCCGCAGGTCGTCGCCCAGCTCCTGCTGCGCCGCGGCGGCGGCCCGGACCCCCTCGAACGCCTCACTCCGCGCGAGCGCGAAGTGCTGGCGCTGATGGCGGAGGGCCGCTCCAACGCCGGGATCGCCGCCGAACTCGTCGTGAGCGAGAGCGCGGTGGCCAAGCACATCAACAGCATCTTCGCCAAGCTCGACCTGCCCCAGGCCGAGGGGGACCACCGCCGGGTCCTCGCGGTCCTGCGTTTCCTGGACGGCACGCCGTGACGCCGCCCGCCGCGCATGCCGCGCCGGCACCGGCCGCCCCGGCCCGGCCGGTGCAGCGGGCGGCGTGGATCACCGCGGCCGTCCTGAGCGCGCTCCTCGTCGTGGCGCCGGTCGGCTGGCAGGCGTGGTCGTACACGACCTCCCAGACCCGCACCGTCAACGGCGGCAGCGACGGCCGCCCCGTCACGGCGCTGGAGATCGTGGGTGGCGCCGCGAACGTGATCGTCACCCCGCGGGCCGACCACGAGGTCGGCTACCGCGCCGAGTTGAGCTGGTCGCTGAAGGCACCCGCCATCGAGGAGAGCTGGCTCGGCGACACCCTGAGGGTGACCCCGCACTGCCCCGGCGCGGGCAACTGGCTGATCGCGGGGGCCGGCTGCTCGGTCCGGCTGTGGGTCACCGTGCCCGTCGACGTCCCGGTGAGGGTGACGGCCGGATCGGGGCAGGTGTACCTCAGCGGCCTCGGCGGCGCCGTAGACGCGGACATCGGCTCCGGCCGCATCAACCTCACGGCGGTACGCGGGCCCCTGCGGGCCAAGGTGGGCTCGGGCAGCCTGGTGGCCACCGGCCTCACCGCCACCGACGCCGACATCCGCGTCGGCTCCGGCCGGGCCGCCGCGACCTTCCTCACCCCGCCGGACCACGTGACCGCCCGGGCCGACTCGGGCCGCGTGGCCCTCGTCGTCCCCGAGGCCACCCGGTTCCGCGTCACCTGCGAGACGAGCGGCGGCCGCTGCGAGTTCCCGCCGACCCTCCACGACGCGTCCTCCCCCCGCACCCTGGACATGCGGTCGGCCTTCGGCCGCGCCAACGCCTCCTACCCGGAGGGCTTCTAGGCGCGCCGGGCCGGGCGTCAGCGTTCCGACAGTTCCGACGGCGCCTCCTGGACCAGCCAGCCGTTGCCGTCCGGGTCCTCGAAGGTGAGGAAGGAGTTCCAGGTGTCGCCCTTGCCGTCCTCCCAGCCCTTCGGGCCGAGGTGGCGGACCGGGGAGGCGTCCACGCCCCGGGACACCAGCTCCTCGCGGGCCGCCTCGATGTCCGTGACGCAGAGCTGGAGTCCGTGCAGGGTGCCGGGGGGAGTCCGCTTCGCGCCCGGGGCCGGGGGCATGCCGTGTTCCAGGGCGATCGAACACCGCGAGCCGGGCGGGGTCAGCTGGATGATGCGGACGCCCGGGGCGACCTCGTCGTCCAGGTCGACGGCGAAGCCCACCTTGTCGGCGTAGAACTCCTTCGACCGGTCCAGGTCGGTGACGGGGACCAGAACGACTTCGAGCGTCCAGTTCACGGCAGGTCTCCTAGGCAACGAGAAACGCGAAACGCCAGGGCAGGCAGGTCCACGGTCGCCCAGGAGGGGCCGCCGCGCACGCCGAAACGCCCGTCGGAAGGGGCGCGGCGAAAAAACAATTGGCCCCGCCGCGAGGGATCTTGTTACGGTGGATCCGTTCCCGCCGATCGGCCGGAGGACGTCGGTACGTGCATGACCAGGAGGTGAGTTCATTGATGACTGTCGTTGCGCAGGGCGCTGCCCGCACTCACAAGACCATCAATGTCATCTCCGTGGTCTCCGGCTGACCTCACCTCACGCCTTTCCGCGCGTCGCCGCCGAGCGAGCGCGCGTGCCGCCGGGACCACCCTGTGAAGGGTTCCCCTTGTCTCACACCTCTGCTTTCCCGCAGGCCCCGCTCTCGCACGCCCTCACCCCTTACGGCTGGGACGACGCGTGGGCGGCCGAGTTCATCCCGTACGCCGAGCAGGGCCTCGTGCCCGGCCGGGTCGTACGCGTCGACCGCGGTCAGTGCGACGTCATGACCGCCGACGGCACCGTCCGCGCCGACACCGCCTTCGTCACCCCGCACGACCCGCTCCGGGTCATCTGCACCGGCGACTGGGCGGCCGTGGAGGCGTCCGGAAACCCGCGGTACGTGAAGGCGTACCTGCCGCGCCGGACCGCCTTCGTACGGTCGACCTCCTCGCAGCGGTCCGAGGGACAGATCCTCGCCGCCAACGTCGACCACGCGATCATCGCCGTCTCCCTCGCCGTCGAGCTGGACCTGGGGCGCATCGAGCGTTTCCTGGCGCTGGCGTGGGAGTCCGGGGCGCAGCCGCTGGTCGTCCTCACCAAGGCCGACCTGGTGCCGGACCCGGTGACCCTGGGCCACCTGGTCCAGGACGTGGAGACCACCGCCCCCGGGGTTCAGGTCCTCACCGTCTCCTCCCTCACCGGGGAGGGCACGGACATCCTCGCCGCCGTCGTCGGGGGCGGTACGAGCGTGCTGCTCGGCATCTCGGGCGCCGGGAAGTCCACGCTGGCCAACACGCTGCTCGGGGTCGACGTCATGGAGGTCCAGGAGGCCCGCGAGGTCGACGGCAAGGGCCGCCACACCACGACGACCCGCAACCTGCTCGCCCTGCCGGGCGGCGGCGTCCTTATCGACACCCCCGGGCTGCGGGGCGTGGGGCTGTGGGACGCCGAGGCCGGGGTCGGCCAGGTGTTCTCGGAGATCGAGGAGTACGCGGAGCAGTGCCGCTTCCACGACTGCGCGCACGTGGCGGAGCCGGGGTGCGCGGTGCTCGGCGCCGTGGAGTCGGGGGCGCTCCCGGAGCGCCGGCTGGAGAGCTACCGCAAGCTGCTGCGGGAGAACCAGCGGATCGTGGCGAAGACGGATGCGAGGCTCCGGTCGGAGATCCGGCGCGACTGGCGTCTCAAGTCGGCGGAGGGCCGCGCCAATTACGCCGCGAAGCGCAACGGCCGCGCCTGACCCGAAGCCCCTGCCCCCGGGGCCCGCCCCCGGCCCCCCGCGCCTCAAGCGCCGGCGGGGCTGGATGCGGCTCCGCCGTCCCGCGGGTGCGGCGCCGTTGCGGGGGCTCCGCCCCCGGGCCCCCGCGCCTCAAGCGCCGGCGGGGCTGGTTTGCCTCCGGCGGCGCCTCAAACGCCGGCGGGGTTGGATTTGGCTGATGCCGCCCGCTGGGTGCTTCAGCGCATCCAACCCCGCTGGCACAGCCAGTCCCCTCCGGCACCCCTCCAGTCCCTCTGGCGTATCCACCGGCGCCGGGACATACAGCCCCTCCGGCGTTTGAGGAGCGGGGTCCGGGGCGGAGCCCCAGCAGCGGCGCCGCACCCGGCACCTTCGGCCTCGCCGGCGGCGGGGTCCGGGGCGGGGGCCGGGTCAGATGCCCGACGCGACCGAGCCGAGCCACGCCCCCACCACCAGCAGGCACGCGAGCAGCTCCACCAGCACGCTCGTCCCCACCGCCCGCATCACCGCCCGTACCGAGGCCCACGCCTCGCCGTGCGTCCCCAGCCGGAGCCGCTCGCACAGGTAGATGCCGCCCATGAACCCCGGGACCGCCCCCACCACCGGGACCAGTACGAAGCCCAGCACCGCCCCGGCGCCCGCGAACACCGCCATCCGGCGGGTGACCCCCACCCCCCGCAGCCGCCGGGGCGGCAGCTGCCACTTCACCACCTGCACCACCAGCAGCAGAGCCGTCGCCGCGACGAGCAGGGACCACGCCGGCGCGGACCGCTCGTGCAGCGCCCACCACATCAGACCCGCCCACACCAGCCAGGTGCCCGGCACACCCGGGACCAGCACCCCGACCACCCCGAGCAGCAGCACCAGCCCCACCAGGAGCAGCTGAGGCAGATCCATCTGCATCTGTTCAGCCTGACCGACCAGGGCTTATCGGGCCACCCAGCCCCGCTCGTACGCGTGCCAGCCCAGCTGGAGCCGCGTCGTGACCCCGGACAGCTCCATCAGCCCCTTCACCCGCCGCTGCACCGTCCGCAACCCCAGCTCCAGGTGCTTCGCCACGCTCGCGTCCGTCATCCCCGCCAGCAACAGCGTCAGGATCTCCAGGTCCGTGGCGTCGGGGCCGCCGTCGGACTCCTCCGGCGCGCCGGTCGCACCCAGCCGCAGCGGCAGCGACTCCCGCCACACCGCCTCGAACAGGCCCATCAGGGATTCCAGCAGCCCCGAGGCGTGCACCACCAGCGCCGCGGGCTCCGCGCCGCGCTTCGTCAGCGGGACCATCGCCAGGGTCCGGTCCGCGATCACCAGCTTCGTCGGGACCTCGCCCGTCACCCGCACCCGTTCCCCCCGGGCCAGCGCCGTCGACGCCTCCCGGATGCCGCTCTGCCCGGCCAGCACCTCCCGCTCGATCACCACCCGGTAGTCGACGCCCCGCACCGAGGCCCGGTCCTCCGCCTCGTTGTCCGTGCCCGTCACCACCTGCGGGCGGCCGGTGACCAGCGCGCACACCTCCTCCGCCGCGCCCAGCTGGAGCTGGTGGAAGCGGTGCGCCACCGCACTCGCGCCCGTCACCACCTCCACCAGGTCGTGCACGGCCGGCTCGGCGGCCTCCGCCCGGTACTCCTCGGCCAGCAGCGCCGCCGCCAGCTCGGCCTGCTCCAGCTCGTGCCGCTGCTGCGTGAGCAGGGCGCCCAGGGCGACCCCGGGCGGCGCCGCCACCCAGCGCCCCGGCCGCGCCGACGACTGGGCCGCCAGCCCCTGCCGCTCCAGGTGCCGCAGCGCCCGCTCCGTCTGCGGCACCGGCAGCGTCAGCCGGTGCGCGAGATCGGGCACTTCCGCCGCCCCCAGCGCCACCAGAGCCCGGTAGGCCGACTCCTGGCCCTCGTCCAGGCCTATCGCACCCAGCAACGCGTCCCCCCACCCTTGTCGCAGCGCCTGGCGGGAAGCGGCCACGGCGCAAACCCGCCGCCGACATCATCGCCGCACCCCCCGCCTCTCTGCCAGGGTGACGCCACCGCAGCACCAACATCCGCCGGCCAGAGGCCATTTACGCGGCGGCTTTGCCGCGCAATGCCGTAATTGGTCTCAATCAGCCGGAATTCACCTGGGGAGAGCGATGCGCCCGATATCGCGTACGGCAGTGGGAGCGGCCACCGCGGCCGTCCTGGCCGTGACCGCCGTGGGCCCGTCCACGGCACAGCCGAGCGGCGGAGCGCCGGACAGGAGACCCGTCGTCGGGAGCGGGGCCGCCGGACAGCAGCCCGCCGCGCCCGTCACCGTGACCCTGGTCACCGGAGACCGGATCCTCGTCTCCACCGACGCCGCCGGCCGCACCGCCGCCACCGCCATGCCGCGTCCGGACGGCTCGCAGCCGATCGTGCAGACCCGCCAGAACGGCAAGGACCTCTACGTCTACCCCGAAAGCGCCGTCAAGGCGCTCGCCGCGGGCCGGGCCGACCACGAACTCTTCAACGTCACCGGTCTCATCCGTCAGGGCTACGACGACGCCCACACCAGGAAGCTCCCCCTGATCGCGGTCTACGACGGCTCCGTCAACGTGGCGCGCAGCGCCCCGCCCGCACCCCGCGGCGCCGCCCGCACCCTCGTCCTCGGCTCCATCGGCGGCGTCGCGCTCGCCGCCGACAAGGAGCAGGCAGCCGCCTTCTGGGCCGAGGTCACCGCCGACGCGTCCGCCGCGGACGCCCGCGCGCGCTCCGTCTCCGGCGGGCTGAAGAAGCTGTGGCTGGACGGCAAGGTCCGGGCGAACCTGGAGCGCTCCACCAAGCAGGTGAACGCCACCGCCGCCTGGGCCGCGGGCTACGACGGCAAGGGCACCAAGGTCGCCGTCCTCGACACCGGCACCGACCTGGAACACCCCGACCTCAAGGGCCGCGTCGCCCGGTCGAAGAACTTCACCGACTCCGACACCGACACAGACCGGCAGGGCCACGGCACCCACACCATCTCCACCGTCGGCGGCTCCGGAGCCGAGAGCGGCGGCGCCAAGAAGGGCGTCGCCCCCGGCGCCGAGCTGCTCAGCGGCAAGGTCCTCGACGACCAGGGCTACGGCCTCGACTCGTGGATCATCGCCGGCATGGAGTGGGCCGTCGAAAGCAAGGCCGACGTGGTCTCCATGAGCCTCGGCGACCCCTCCCAGACCGCCTGCGACGACCCCCTCGCCACGGCCGCCGAACGGCTCTCGCAGCAGGGCCCCCTCTTCGTGATCGCCGCCGGCAACTCCGGCCCCGGCAACAACACCGTCTCCTCGCCCGGTTGCGCGCCGAGCGTGCTGACCGTCGGCGCCGTCGACCGCGACGACAGGACGGCCGCCTTCTCCAGCCGCGGCCCGGCCGGACTCCGGCACACCCTCAAGCCCGAGATCGCCGCCCCCGGCGTCGGCATCTCCGCGGCCGCCATGGGCGGCCGCGGGGTCTACGCCTACCAGTCCATGTCCGGCACCTCGATGGCCACCCCGCACGTCGCGGGCGCCGCCGCCATCGTCAGGCAGCGTCACCCCGACTGGACCGCGCAGCAGGTCAAGGCCGCCCTCGTCGGATCCGCCGACACGGCCGTCCCCGGGGACGTACGGGAGACCGGCGGCGGCCGCCTCGACGTGAAGGCCGCCGTCGACACCACCGTCACCGGCGCCCCCGCCGTGCAGGGCGGCGCGTACAACTGGCCGCAGGACCGCAGCGACCGCACGAGCGTCGACGTCCCGTACACCAACACCGGCGGCAAGCCCGTCACCCTGAACCTCGCCGTCGAGAAGGTCACCGGCAACGACGGCTCCGCCGTCCGCAGCCAGGTCGCCCGCCTCGACAGCCGCACGGTCACCGTCCCGGCCGGCGCCACCGTCAAGGTGCCGCTCGCCCTCGACCCGGCGGCGAAGCTGGAGCGCTCCCAGTACGGGGACGTCACCGGCCGCGTCGTCGCCACCGCCGCCGGCGTGCGCGTCTCCACCCCCTTCTCCCTCTACGTCGAGCCCGAGACGGTGACCCTGCGCGTCAAGCTCCTCGACCGCGCGGGCCGCCCGGCCGCCGGACCGTCCTCCCTGGACGTGATCGGCACCGACGACGCCACCGGCGAGCGCCGCTTCAACGACGGCTCCGCCGACCAGGTCTACCGGGTCCGCCCGGGCGCGTACTTCCTCTCCGCCTTCGTCGGCACCCCCGACGCCGGGGCGGGCGAGGGCGGGCTGATCGACTCCCTCACCTACCTCGGCCGCCCCCAGGTCGAGTTGAAGAAGGACACGACCGTCGTGCTCGACGCCCGCAAGGCCGGGCGCCTGGCCATCGAGGCCGACAAGCCGGTCGAGTCCCGCAACACCACCCTCGGCTTCGCCCGCAGCTGGGGCGACGCCTGGCTGCACGCGGGCACCGCCATGGGCGGCCGCACGATCCGCGGCTTCTACGCCTCGGTCGAAGGCCGCGCCGCGGACGGCGACTTCGAGTTCGGCAGCTACTGGCGGGCGGCCGCGCCGCTGGTCTCCGAGCTGAAGGCCGCCGGCGGTCCCGTCCTGCACCCGATCACCGCCTCCACCGGCAGCGACAACCTCGACGGAACCGGCACCGCGCCGCTCGTCGACGCGGGCACCGGCACCCCCGAGGAGCTCGCCACCGCCGGCGCCAAGGACGCGATCGTGCTGGTCAAGGCCGCGGACGCAGCCCTGTACGAGGTGGCGCAGAACGCGCGGGCGGCCGGAGCCAAGGCCGTGCTCGCCTACCGCGACGCCCCCGGCCGCTGGGTCGCCTTCACCGGCTACGCGGGCGGTGCGCTGCCCGCCCTGTCCATCGAGGCCGCCGAGGGGCAGGCCCTGCTGGCCAAGCTGAAGGCGGGCGAGGTCACGCTGTCCTGGAAGGGCACGGCGAAGAGCCCGTACGTCTACTCCCTCGCCTTCCCCGAGAAGGGGCAGCTCCAGGCGGGCCACACCTACCGGGTGCGCGACCGCGACCTCGGCCAGGTCGAGTCCACCTACAACTCCATGGGCGTGGCCGCCGACTTCATCGACCTGGCCGGCGCCTACCGGCCGATCGGCAGCGCCGTGTTCTTCGGCGGCATCGAGACCGTCGCGGCGCCCGGCAGGCGGACCGAGTACTACTCGGCCGGGGACACGGCCTGGGACCAGCTGCTCTCCAGCAGCTTCCCGTGGGGCGAGTTCATGGCCGGCGCGCAGCGCACCTACACCAAGGGCCAGAAGACCAGGGAGGCCTGGTACGACGGGATCACCGGCCCCGTCGCCCCGCGGGACGCGTCGGGCAGGGAGACCCTCGCCGCGGAGCGCCAGGGCAACCTGATCGGCTTCGCCCCCGCCATGTGGGGCGACAGCGCCCACGCCGCGCAGCCGGGCTCCTTCGGTGACGTCGGCGGCCTCGTCCTCAAGCGGAACGGGGAGGTCGTCGGGGAGAGCTGGTACCCGTTCGGGGTCTTCGAGGTCCCGGCCGGGGAAGGCCGCTACGAACTGACCCAGAGCATCGAGAAGATCGGCCCGCCCGCCCGGGTCTGGCAGCGCTCCGGCGCCGTCAGCACGACGTGGGGCTTCACCTCGAAGCTCGACGCCTCCGCGTACTCGCAGGGCCTGCCGATCCTCTTCCCGAGGTACGCGGCCCCGCTGGACGGCCTCAAGACGGTTCCGGCGGCCGACGGCCAGAGCATCGGGCTGAGCGTCACCGGGCACGCCGGTTACGCGCCGGGCGCGCTGAAGTCGGCGAAGCTCTCCTACTCCTACGACGGGGAGAACTGGACGGAGGCGAAAATGAGCGAGCGCGGCGGCAGGTGGACCGCTGTCGTGGACCACGCCGGTGCCTCCGGCAAGCCGGTGTCGCTGAAGGTCGAACTGACCGACGCGAACGGCGCCCAGGTCACCCAGACGGTCGCGCGGGCGTACGACGTTCGCTAGTCCGTACGGGAAGGGCGGACGGGGTCCACCGGGCGGCGGCCCGGTGGGCCCTTTTCGTGCATTCGACGTTTTCCGGCCGGGCCGGAGGCCCAGAATGAGGGCATGAGTCAGCAGGGCGCGGGCGCGGACGACTGGTGGCAGAAGCTCTACGAGGACCCGGACGCGGGCCCGGAACCCGACCCGGGGGACACCCTGGACAACCGGTTCCGCTCGGCGTCGGTCCTGACCACGGACCCACCCGCCGACCCACCACCCCCCGCCGTCCCACCCCCGGCCCGCCCGCCGGGGCCCGCCGAGGTGCGCGGCTCGGCCGTGCCCGGGCCGTACGGGCCAGGCCCGGCAGAGGCCCGGGGGGCCGCCCCGCCGGAGCCCCCGCAGGACGCCGCCCGTCCGCCGGGGCCCGCCGAGGTGCGCGGCTCGGCCGTGCCCGGGCCGTACGCGGCGGGGCCGGAGGAGGCGCGGGACCCCGTCGTGCCGCCGCCTCCACCGCCGCCGCACGCCGCCGTCCCACCGCAGGCTCCGGCGCCGCCGGTGCCGCCCGTGCCCCCGCCCGCGCCGCCGGGGCCGGTTCCGCACCAGGGGCCGGCGGTGCCGGCGCCGCCGCCGGCCCCGCCGTGGGGGGACGTTCCGGCCGGGCTGGTGCCGGGGCCGCGGACGGCTCCGGATCCGGGGCCCGCCGTACCGCCACCGCCACCGCCACCGCGGGATCCGCGGGCCGGGGGTGCCACCGGGTACGCGCTCGGGGACGTGGACGTGCCTCCGGCGGAGCCCGCCGGGCGGTGGGAGGCGCCGCACGAGGAGGACCTGACCCGGCAGCTGCCGCCCCCGCCCCCACCGCCGGCCCCCGTACCGCAGCCGGCGCCCGCGGAGCGGCGGCCCGAGGTGAGCCACCTCGGCGACCGGGCACCGACCTACGCCGCCGAGCCCGGCGCGCTGCCCGCCGCCGACCCGGCCGCCCTGGACGGGCTGACCCCCGACACCGTCCTGGAGGGCGCCCGCTACGGCACCTACACCCTGCGCGCCGCCTCCCTGCGCGGGGACTCCGCCCGCTTCCGCGGCGAGACCCGCCGGGACTTCCTGCTCACGGCCCGCTTCGGCAGCGGCGAGGGAGCCCTCGTCCTGGTGGCCCTCGCCGGCGGCGACCGGGCCGCCCCCGGGGCCGCCGCGGCCGCCGCCGAGCTCTGCCGCACCGTGGCGGCCGCCGTCGGCCGCAGCCAGGAGCGGCTGGCCGACGACATCCTGGCCGGGCGCCGCGACGCCCTGCGCTCCGGGCTCCAGCGCCTCACCGACCGCGGCTACGGCCGGCTGCGGGCCCGCGCCGCCGAGCTCGGCCTCGCCGAGGAGGCGTACACCGCAGGACTGCGCGGGCTGCTGCTCCCCGTGGACCCGCGGTGCCGCACCCGCGTGAGCTTCGGCTCGGGCGCGGGCGGCCTCTTCCGGCTCCGCGACGGCCACTGGCAGGACCTGGAGCCCGCCCGGACGGCAACCGCGGCAGAGCCCGCACCGCCCGAGACGGCCGAGCCGCCCGCCGAGGGCAACGGCTTCCGGTTCCGCGCCTCGGTGGCCCGCCCCGGCGACACCCTGCTGCTCTGTTCCGGCGGCCTCGCGGACCCGATGCGCGAGGAGGGCCTGCTCCCGGCCGAGCTCGCCGCCCGCTGGTCGCAGGCCGAACCGCCCGGCCTGGCAGCCTTCCTCGCGGACACCCAGCTCCGCCTCAAGGGCTACGCCGACGACCGGACGGCCGCCGCGGTCTGGGAGGGCCGGGAGGCGTAACCGCGCGGAACGTGCATGGATGGGAGGCGCACCCGGCAGAGCCGAACCGGAAAGGGCGCCCCCTTCATGGCCAAGCAGAACGTGGCGGAGCAGTTCGTGGACATCCTCGTGCGCGCGGGCGTGCGGCGGATGTACGGAGTCGTCGGCGACAGCCTGAACCCGATCGTCGACGCCATCCGCCGAACGGGTGAGATCGAATGGATCCAGGTCCGCCACGAGGAGACGGCGGCCTTCGCCGCCGGCGCCGAGGCCCAGATCACCGGCCGCCTCGCCGCCTGCGCCGGCTCCTGCGGCCCCGGGAACCTGCACCTGATCAACGGCCTCTACGACGCCCAGCGCTCCATGGCCCCCGTCCTCGCCCTCGCCTCGCACATCCCCTCCAGCGAGATCGGCCTCGGCTACTTCCAGGAGACCCACCCCGACCAGCTGTTCCGCGAGTGCAGCCACTACAGCGAGCTGATCTCCAACCCCCGCCAGATGCCCCGCCTGCTCCAGACCGCCGTCCAGCACGCCATCGGCCGCAGCGGCGTCAGCGTGGTCGCCCTGCCCGGGGACATCGCCTCGCTGCCCGCCCCGGAGAAGGCCGTCGAGCACGCCCTCGTCACCGCCCGGCCGACCGTGCGCCCCGGCGACGGGGAGATCGAGAAGCTGGTCCGGCTCGTCGACGAGGCGGACAAGGTCACCCTCTTCTGCGGCAGCGGCACCGCCGGTGCGCACGCCGAGGTGATGGAGTTCGCCGGCCGGGTCAAGGCGCCCGTCGGGCACGCCCTGCGCGGCAAGGAGTGGATCCAGTACGAGAACCCGTACGACGTCGGCATGAGCGGACTGCTGGGCTACGGAGCCGCCTACGAGGCCACCCACGAGTGCGACCTGCTGATCCTGCTCGGCACGGACTTCCCCTACAACGCCTTCCTCCCCGACGACGTGAAGATCGTCCAGGTGGACATCCGACCCGAACACCTCGGCCGCCGCTCGCAGTTGGACCTCGCCGTCTGGGGAGACGTACGGGAGACGCTTCGCGCCCTGAACACGCGCGTGAAGGCCAAGTCCGACCGCCGCTTCCTGGACCGGATGCTGAAGAAGCACGCGGACGCACTGGAGGGGGTGGTCAAGGCCTACACGCGCAAGGTGGAGAAGCACACGCCGATCCACCCCGAGTACGTGGCGTCGGTGCTCGACGAACTGGCCGACGACGACGCGGTGTTCACCGTCGACACGGGGATGTGCAATGTGTGGGCGGCGCGCTACCTTTCCCCGAACGGCAAGCGGCGCATCATCGGCTCCTTCAGTCACGGCTCGATGGCCAACGCCCTCCCGCAGGCCATCGGCGCACAGTTCACCGACCGGAACCGTCAAGTGGTGTCGATGTCGGGCGACGGCGGTTTCTCGATGCTGATGGGAGATTTCCTCACCCTGGTGCAGTACGACCTGCCCGTCAAAGTGGTCCTCTTCAACAACTCATCCCTCGGAATGGTCGAGTTGGAGATGCTGGTTTCCGGCCTGCCCTCCTACGGGACGGCCAACAAGAACCCGGACTTCGCCGCGATCGCCCGCGCGGCGGGCGCCTACGGGGTCCGCGTGGAGAAGCCCAAGCAGCTCACAGGGGCTTTGAAGGACGCTTTCCGGCACAAGGGGCCCGCTCTGGTGGACGTGGTCACCGACCCCAACGCGCTGTCGATTCCACCGAGGATCAGTGCCGAGATGGTGACCGGTTTCGCACTTTCCGCCAGCAAGATCGTGCTTGACGGCGGAGTGGGCCGGATGATCCAGATGGCTCGATCCAACCTCCGCAACGTACCGAGGCCGTAAGCCCGCAGGAGTGCGGAACGGCCCGGAGGGCATGCATCCCGTAGACCAGTTCGAGAGTCGTGGACGCGGGGGAGGTACATCGCCGTGCGGGTGGGGGCGAAGACGGGGAAGCCGTGGAGGAGAGGGAGGCCGGTGCCGCGTGAGCCATCGGCCGGGGACACGCTGGAGATCACGCGGAGCGTACGCCGGGCGGATCTCAAGGCGGTGGGTGAAATCCGCAGGGCGCTGCGGGAGTTGATGCGCCACCGGTGCAAACCGGACGCCACCGAGGTGGCGGAGCTGCTGATCACCGAACTCGTCACCAACGCCCTCGTCCACACCGAGCAGGGCGCGGAGGTGTCCGCCAGCATCGACGCCACCCGGTTACGGGTCGAGGTCCGCGACTTCGCCGCCCGCCTGCCCCGGCCGTACGTACCGACCGCCGACGACGGTACGCACGGCAGGGGACTGGTGCTGGTGCAGACGCTCGCCGACGACTGGGGCGTGGACGCGTGCGCGCCCGGCCGCGGCAAGGTGGTCTGGTTCGAGCTGGACGGAGGGCCCGCCTGAGCAGGCGGGCCCTCCGGGGTGCGCGGGGCGGGGGACCGGTCAGCCGAACTGCTGCTCCAGGTCCTTCAGCTTGCGCTCCAGCGAGTCGAGCCGCGGGATGGTCTGGGTGTCGTCCTCGGCGGTGAGGTCCACCGTCCGGGGCCCGGTCACCTCAGCGGACCCGGTGCGGGTCACGGCCTGCAGGGAGGGCCTTCTGCGCGGTGGCAGCTGTCCCGATTCCGGTATGGCCGGCTCCGCGCCGACCGGCGCGGAGCCCGCTCCCTGCGTGAGCTCGGGGAGGTCGACCTGGCGGGCGCGGGCCCGCCCGAACGCGCGGTGCTGGCGGCCCAGCGCCTTGATGTGCGCGCGGTCCAGGCGGTGCTGCTCCCGCCTGCGGTGCCGGTCGTTCTCCTTCTCCTTCTTGTCCTCGCGCACCTCGTCCACGGCCTCGTCGAGGGTGCGCACCCCCTCCAGCAGCATGAGGGACCAGGCGCCGAAGGTCTCCCGGGGGGCCCGCATCCAGCGGACCATCCGGATCTGCGGCAACGGCCGCGGGATCAGGCCCTGTTCGCGCAGTGCCGCCCGGCGGGTCTGCTTGAGGGCGCGGTCGAAGAGGACGGCCGCCGAGAGGGACATCCCCGCGAAGAACTGCGGGGCCCCGTCGTGGCCCATGCCGCGCGGCGCGTGCACCCAGTTGAACCAGGCGGCCGCCCCCGCGAACAGCCAGACCAGCATGCGCGAGCCGAGGGCCGCGTCGCCGTGGCTGGCCTCGCGCACGGCGAGCACCGAGCAGAACATGGCGGCGCCGTCGAGGCCGAAGGGGACCAGGTACTCCCAGCCCCCGGAGAGGTTGAGGTTCTGCCGGCCGAAGCCGACCAGTCCGTGGAAGGAGAGCGCGGCGGCCACCGCCGCGCAGCAGAAGAGCAGGACGTAGGAGGCGGTCCCGTAGACGGCCTCCTTGCGCCGCCGGCGCTCCTCGCTGCGCTCCCAGCTGTCGTCGGCCGCGGCCTTCTCGCTCTCGCGCCTGCCCCGGGCCAGTACCGCAACTGCCGCAAGTACGCCCAGGATCAACAGGCTGCCGGGCAGCAGCCAGTCCAGCGATATGTCGGTCAGTCTCATGCGGATGTCCTTGCCTCGCGTCTGGCGGCTGTGCGGCTTTCCGGGCGCCATAGTGGCCCAGCCGGTCGGCCGTACACGCGGGTTTCGGGGCAAGTGGACGCCATCGGGGGGCGGGGCCCGCCGGATAGGGTGTTGTGGCTCGAACTGACGCCCGCACGAACGGGGTTGGGTTCGATTACTGCCACCCCTGGGGGTGGGTTCAGTCGGCGGCGGCCGCCGTGAGCCGGGCGACGCGGTCCGCGTCGCAGGTGCGGGGGCAGGTGACGCAGGTGTCCTCGGGCCGGACCGTGTAGAAGAGGCAGCAGGCGGCCCGGTCCCGGGTGGGCAGCTCCGTGCCGTCGGGGCCGGAGAGGGTACGGAATCCGGCGCCGCCGGTGTACGGGGCGGTCGAGCCGGGCAGCAGCGCCTCCAGCCCGGCCATGGCCCGCTGCTCCTCCCCGAGCAGGTGTCCGGCGTACCAGAGGCTCTCGACCACCTCGTCGGTCACCATGCCCCACAGGGCGCGGCGGCCGCGCCGCATCCGCGGGCCGAAGCCCTCCAGTACGGGGCCGAGGTGCTCGGCCACCGCAGCCCGCACCTCCTCGCGCAGCGCCTCCTCGTCGGGCACGACCCGGGCCCCGGGGAGGGCGGCCGCCGGGTCGTCCGGCAGGCAGGCGAATTCCGCGACGTGGACGGTCATCCGGCCCAGCGTCCGGTGGAAGGCCACGCCGGCGGCAGGGAGCCGGGGGACGCGCCGGTGCAGGAACCACGGCAGGGTGATCAGCAGGCAGGCCGGCCAGGCGTACCGGTGCAGCCCGAAGCTCGCCACCACGTCGGGGCGGGCCCGGCGCCCGTAGTCCCTGAGCACCTGGGCGTCGTCCCAGGCGAGGAAGGCCTCCAGGGCGGCCCCGCCCGCCGCGAGCTCGTCCGCGCCGACCCACCCCGCACCGCGAGGGGAGGGTTCGTGCGCGGCCCGCTCGGTGACCCGCAGCCCGCCGTACACCTCGGCCAGGCGGGCGTACGCCTCCGCCACCGGAGAGCCGGCCGGGGCGGGGGAGGGGGAGGGGGCCGTGGAGCCAGGGAAGGCCGTGACGGTCATGCGGGACCACCGAATCACACGATCGTTAACAGGTTAGCCTTACCTTACCCGATCTCGGTCAGGCCGTATCCTCAGGTCAGGCCGAGACCCCGTAGGAGGACCGAGTGCACGACACGGCCCGAGCGGGGATTCCGGAACCGCGGAAGGTGCTGCGCCATTCGGTGCGCGGGCAGGTGCTCGACGCGCTGCGCGCCGCGCTGGTCGAGGGGGAGCTGGTGCCGGGGGAGATCTACTCGGGCCCGGCCCTGGGGGAGCGCTTCGGGGTCTCCGCGACGCCGGTGCGCGAGGCGATGCAGCAGCTGGCCCTGGAGGGGGCGGTGGAATGCCTGCCGAACCGGGGCTTCCGGGTGCTGTCGCGCACGCCGCGCGAGCTGGCCGAGCTGGCGGAGGTACGGGCCCTGCTGGAGGTCCCCGTGATGCTGAGGCTGGCCCGGGCGGTGCCGGCGGCCGCGTGGGAGGCGCTGCGGCCGGCGGCGGCCGCCACGGCCGAGGCGGCGGCGGAGGGCGACCTGCCGGGCTATGCGGAGGCCGACCGGGCCTTCCACCGGGAGGTCCTCGCCCTGGCGGGCAACGCGCAGCTCGTGACGGTGGCCGAGGAACTCCACCGGCGGGCGCAGTGGCCCCTCCCGGGCGCCCCGCGCATCCGCCGGGCCGACCTGGTCGCCGACGCGGCGGAACACTCGGCCCTCCTGGAAGCCCTGATCGCGGGCGACCTCCCGGTGGTCGAATCCCTGGTCCGCGAACACTTCGCGGGCGCCCCCGCCTAGCCGCCGCCGCTGGGCTCCGCCGCCCCGCCCCCGCCCGAGCACGCCCGTGCCGGCACAGGCGCGGGGCTCCGCCCCGTACCCCGCGCCTCAAGCGCCGGCGAGGCTGGATTTGCCCCGCCCGAGTGCACCCGCGCGGGCACAGGCGCGGGGCTCCGCCCCGTACCCCGCTCCTCAAACGCCGGAGGGGCTGGATTTGCCCCGCGCGAGTGCGCTTGTGCGGGCACGCGCACGGGGCTTCGCCTCGCGCCTCGGGGGCAATCTCAGCCCCTCCGGCGTTTGAGGAGCGGGGTCTGGGGCGGAGCCCCAGCGGCGGCGGCGCCGCCGGTGTCCTCCGGCCCCGCCCGCGCAGCGGTTACGCGGGGGTCGGGGACAGCTGGTCCGCCAGCCAGGTGGGGATGCCCCCGAGGAGGTGGAAGAGGCGGCGGGCCTCCGCGCGTAGACGGGCGGCCTCGGGCTCCGGCTCGGCCTCCGCGAGCGCGGCCAGCGCCGGAGCCGTGCCGATCAGGAAACCCAGGTCCTCCCGGATGCGGAGGGACTCCGCGAAGCCCTTGCGGGCCTCCGCCACCTCCCCGTCCCGCAGGGCCAGCGCGGCCAGGTGCCGCCACGTGAACGACAGCAGCAGCGTGTCCCCGTGGGCCAGCGCCCCCTCATGGGCCCGGAGGTACGCCGGACGGGCCGACTGCGGGGCGTCCGTCAGGTGCTCGGCGACCAGGCCCCGGCGGAAGTCCAGCAGCGGGCGGGTCCGCGAGGAGGGGGACAGCAGGGCCGCCGCCCGGCCCAGCGCCGAGCGGGCCTCGTCGGCCCGGTCCCGGACCCCGAGCACGGTCGCCGCGTACGCCAGCTGCCCCCGCTCACACGCGGCCGCGCCCCGGTCGTCGTCGTCCTGCGCGACCGCCTCGGCGACCCGCAGCGCGTCCTCGGCCTCGGCCCAGCCCTGCCCGGTGAACAGGCACCGTTCGACCAGCAGCGCGGTCCGCTGCACGGCCGCCCCGGCCGGTGCGCTGCGGCCGGCGTGCGGTGTCAGCAGAGCCGCGGCGTCGGTCCAACAGCCGCGCGAGCGCAGCCGCCATATCGCCCGCTGGAGGGGGTCGTCTCCCCCGGTAGTTCCGGCACTCGACATGGCGGTATCCGCCACATTGCCCTCCCCAAAGCAACCAAGCAGCACGTCGTTGAGCCCTGGGGCGAAATGAGAGCACGGATCTGCGGCTTCGGCCAAGGGGTCGGGTGAACTCTTTCACAAAGTCCGGACCCTTCGTCAGGCACCCCCCTGGGCCGTCCCCGCCCCACCCGGGCGGATCTCCTCAGCTCATGCGCAGTGCCAGGAAGAAGTCGAGCTTGTCCTCCAGCCGGGAAAGGTCACGCGCCGTCAACTGCTCGATTCGCCCGACCCGGTAGCGCAGCGTGTTGACGTGCAGGTGGAGCCGCGTCGCACACCGGGTCCACGAACCGTCGCAGTCCAGGAAGGCCTCCAGCGTCGGGATGAGCTCCGCGCGGTGGCGCCGGTCGTAGTCCCGCAGCGGGTCCAGCAGCCGGGCCGTGAAGGCGCGGCGGACGTCGTCCGGGACGAACGGCAGCAGGAGCACGTGCGAGGCCAGCTCGTGGTGGCCCGCGGCGCACACCCGGCCCGGACGGGCCGCGGCGACCCGGCGGGCGTGCCGGGCCTCCTCCAGCGCCCCGCGCAGCCCCTCGGCGGAGTGCACGGCCGCGCTGACGCCCAGCGTGAGCCGGCCGTCGTCGGCCAGACCGGCCTGGAGGGGGTCCCGTACGGCCGCGAGCAGCGCGTCGGCGTGCAGGGCCGAGTCGGGGCCCTTCTCCTCCCCGCCCTCACCGGTCGGCGAGGGCAGCGGTACGAGGGCGATGGCCTCGTCCCCGGCGTGCGCGACGGCGATCCGGTCCGAGGGCTCCGGCCCCGACACGGATGGGTCGACGAGGATCTCCTCCAGCAGCGACTGGGCCACCGGGCCGCCGGGGATGTCCCCGCCGTCCCAGTCCACCCGCGCCACGACGACCTGCCAGTGCGGCGCCGTGCCCAGCCCGGGCAGCAGCACCGGCGCCGCCACCCGCAGGCGGGCGGCGATCTCGGCCGGCGGTGCACCCGTCTGGACCAGTTCCAGGACTTCCTGTGCCAGGCGCCGGCGCACCGTGCGGGCCGCGTCGCGCCGGTCCCGCTCGACGGCGATCAGCTGGGTGACGCCCTGGAGCAGGTCCAGGCGCTCGGCGGGCCAGTCGCCCGCGTCCGCCTCCACCGCCAGCAGCCAGTCCGACAGCACGCTCTCGCGCACGTCACGGGCGGCGGGGCCGGCCGCGCCGCGGCCGTGTCCCCTGATCGGGAAGAGCGAGTAGGTAATACCCTGGATGGAGATCCGGTGCGGTCCCCTGCGGCCCGTCCGGACCGCCGCGAGGTGCTCGCTCGCCAGTGCTGCGCACACGCCCGGCGCCAGCGGCTCGCCCGCCCCGGCGATCTGTCGGCCCGTGGGGGACAGCACCCAGGCCCGGAGATCGAGGTCGGTGGTGAGCAGATCCAGCACCACGTCGGGACCGCCGCCGGCAGGCCCCGAGGTCATCAGACGGCGGTGTCGGTCCACGACGGCCGCGAGGTCCCCGGCGCGCTCTCCCGAGACCTGCCGAACCACGTACTCCGTGATCGTGGCGAATGCAACGTCTTCGTTCACAGCGAACAGCGGCAGACGATTGCGGATACAGGCCGAGACCAGATCATCGGGGATGTCCCCGAGCTCCGCCTCGCCGGCCGCGAGGCCCGCCACGCCCGCGCTCGCGAGGATTCGTACGAACGGCTCTGAGTCGGCTGAATTTCTTCGCCAGGCCAGGCCAGTGAGGACGAGCTCGCCCCCGGTGAGGTATCGGCTGGGATCCCTCAGGTCGGTTGTCATGACCCCGCGGACCGTCCGGTCGAGTTCTTCCTCGCCGCCCAGCAGCCGCAGCCCCAGCGCCTCGGTTTCCAGCAGTGCGCGCAGCCGCATGATGTCGCCGCCGATCTGTCTCGAATGTTGCCGTTGGAAATCGGGCAGGTCGTCGCATCCTGCCTTTCATACGAATCTACAAGACGAGGGAGGTCGTCAGCCAACTCCTTCATGGTTTCGGTGACTGCACCCGGGGGACGCGGGGCTTGTGTACTGGCTCCACACCGCGTTAACAGCACGTGAACGACCAGTCGAGGGCCTCAAGGCCTCCTGGCTTGAAGTGAACGACCCGATTAAGAAGAAGAGAGCCGCACATGGACTTCCTTCGCCCCGCCAGCTGGGAGGAGGCGCTCGCCGCTAAGGCCGAGTTCCCCACAGCTGTGCCGATTGCGGGTGGCACCGACATCATGGTCGAGATCAACTTCGACCACCGCCGTCCGGAGTACCTCCTTGACCTCAACCGCATCGAGCTGCTGCGGGAGTGGGAGGTAGGCGAGGAGGTCACCAAGCTCGGCGCCTCCGTCCCGTACACCCAGATCATGGAGAACCTGCGCGGCACGCTGCCGGGTCTCGCGCTCGCCTCGCACACGGTCGCGTCCCCGCAGATCCGCAACCGCGGCGGTGTCGGCGGCAACCTCGGTTGCGCCTCGCCGGCCGGTGACTCCCACCCCGCCCTGCTCGCCGCCGACTGCCACGTCGAGGTCGAGTCGGTACGCGGCTCGCGTCTGATCCCGATCGACGAGTTCTACACCGGCGTCAAGCGCAACGCGCTCGCCGCCGACGAGCTCATCAAGACGGTGCACATCAAGAACGCCACGGGCCCGCAGCAGTACTCCAAGGTCGGCACCCGCAACGCGATGGTCATCGCGGTCTGCGGCTTCGGCCTGGCGCTGCACACCGACACCCGCACCGTGCGTACGGGTATCGCCTCGGCCGCCCCGACCCCGATCCGGGCCAAGGCCGCCGAGGAGTTCCTGAACGCCGCGCTCGAAGAGGGCGGTTTCTGGGACAACGGCAAGGTCATCACCCCGTCGATCGCCAAGCAGTTCGGTGAGCTCGCCTCCGCCGCGTGCAACCCGATCGACGACGTCCGTGGCACGGCGAAGTACCGCCGTCACGCGGTCGGCATCCTTGCTCGCCGCCAGCTCGTCTGGACCTGGGAGCAGTACCGCGGCACGAACGGCCGCTCGCTTGAAGGGGCTGCGTAATCATGCGCGTCAATTTCACTGTCAACGGTCGTCCGCAGGAAGCCGACGACGTCTGGGAGGGCGAGTCCCTTCTCTACGTGCTGCGTGAGCGCCTGGGCCTGCCCGGCTCCAAGAACGCCTGCGAGCAGGGCGAGTGCGGTTCCTGCACCGTCCGCCTCGACGGCGTGCCGGTCTGTTCCTGTCTGGTAGCGGCCGGTCAGGTCGAGGGTCGCGACGTCGTGACCGTCGAGGGCCTGGCCGACTTCGCCAAGCAGCGCGACGAGCACGGCCACGGCGGTGCCTGCGGCACCGGCGGCGGCTGCGGCAGCAAGGGCGTCTCCACCGACGAGGCGAAGCAGTGGGCCGCCAAGCCCGGCGACTCGCAGACCGGTGAGGGCATCGAGCTCTCCAACATCCAGCAGGCGTTCATCGACGCCGGCGCCGTCCAGTGCGGTTTCTGCACCCCGGGTCTGCTGGTCCAGGCCGACGCGCTCCTGGAGCAGAACTCCGACCCGTCCGACCAGGACATCCGTGAGGCCCTGTCCGGCAACCTCTGCCGCTGCACGGGCTACGAGAAGATCCTCGACGCGGTCCGCCTCGCGGCCGCCCGTCAGGGAGAGGCGGTCTGACCATGGCGCAGAACACCCGCACCGTCGGCGCGCCGACGGACGTCACCCAGAAGCACAACAAGGGTGGCATCGGCGAGTCCACGCTCCGCCCGGACGGCACCCTCAAGGTCACCGGTGAGTTCGCGTACTCCTCGGACATGTGGCACGAGGACATGCTGTGGGGCCAGACCCTGCGCAGCACCGTCGCCCACGCCGAGATCGTCTCCATCGACATCTCCGAGGCGCTGGCCATGCCGGGCGTCTACTCGGTCCTGACGTACGACGACCTGCCGGCCGAGATGAAGAACTACGGCCTCGAGATCCAGGACACCCCGGTTCTCGCCAACGGCCGGGTACGTCACCACGGTGAGCCGGTCGCCCTCGTGGCCGCCGACCACCCGGAGACCGCCCGCCGCGCGGCCGCCAAGATCAAGATCGACTACAAGGAGCTGCCGCTCGTCACGGACGAGGCCTCCGCCCTCGCCGCCGACGCGCCGCTGATCCACGAGGGCCGCGACGACCACCACTCCGGTCACGTCCCGCACCCGAACATCGTGCACCGCCAGCCGATCATCCGCGGCAACGTGGAAGAGGCCCGCAAGCGCGCCGACGTGATCGTCGAGGGCGAGTACACCTTCGGCATGCAGGACCAGGCCTTCCTCGGCCCGGAGTCCGGCCTGGCCGTGCCGTCCGAGGACGGCGGTGTCGACCTCTACGTCGCCACCCAGTGGCTGCACTCGGACCTCAAGCAGATCGCCCCCGTCCTCGGCCTGCCCGAGGAGAAGGTGCGCATGACGCTCTCCGGCGTCGGCGGTGCCTTCGGTGGTCGCGAGGACATCTCGATGCAGATCCACGCGTGCCTCCTGGCCCTGGCCACGAACAAGCCGGTCAAGATCGTCTACAACCGGTTCGAGTCCTTCTTCGGCCACGTGCACCGCCACCCGGCGAAGCTCTGGTACGAGCACGGCGCCACCAAGGACGGCAAGATCACGCACATGAAGTGCAAGATCGTGCTCGACGGCGGTGCCTACGCCTCGGCCTCCCCGGCCGTCGTCGGCAACGCGTCCTCCCTCTCCGTCGGCCCGTACGTCATCGACGACGTCGACATCGAGGCGATCGCGCTCTACACGAACAACCCGCCCTGCGGCGCGATGCGCGGCTTCGGCGCCGTCCAGGCCTGCTTCGCGTACGAGGCCCAGATGGACAAGCTCGCGGCGAAGCTGGGCATGGACCCGGTCGAGTTCCGCCAGCTGAACGCCATGGAGATGGGCACGATCATGCCCACCGGCCAGGTCGTGGACTCCCCGGCGCCCGTCGCCGAGCTGCTGCGCCGGGTCAAGGCCCGCCCGCTGCCGCCGGAGCGCCAGTGGGAGAGCGCCGGCGAGGGTGCGGACGTCCGCGCGCTGCCGGGTGGTCTCTCCAACACCACCCACGGTGAGGGCGTCGTCCGCGGCGTCGGCTACGCGGTCGGCATCAAGAACGTCGGCTTCTCCGAGGGCTTCGACGACTACTCCACCGCCCGCGTGCGCCTGGAGGTCATCAACGGCGAGCCCGTCGCCATGGTCCACACGGCCATGGCGGAGGTCGGCCAGGGCGGTGTCACCGTCCACGCGCAGATCGCCCGTACGGAGCTGGGTGTCACGCAGGTGACCATCCACCCGGCCGACACGCAGGTCGGCTCCGCCGGTTCCACGTCCGCCTCGCGGCAGACGTACATGACCGGTGGCGCCGTGAAGAACACCTGTGAGGCCGTCCGCGAGGCCCTGCTGGAGATCGGCCGCCGCAAGAACGGCTCGTACCACCCGGCCTGGGCCCACGCCGAGCTCCTCCTGGAGGGCGGCAAGGTCGTCACCGACGGCGGCGAGGTCCTCGCGGACATCGCCGACATCCTCGAGGGCGAGGCGATCGACCTCGAGCTCGAGTTCCGTCACCGTCCGACGGTCGCCTTCGACCTGAAGACCGGCCAGGGCGACGGCCACGTCCAGTACACCTTCGCCGCGCACCGCGCGGTCGTCGAGGTGGACACCGAGCTCGGCCTGGTCAAGGTCGTCGAGCTGGCGACCGCCCAGGACGTCGGCAAGGCGCTGAACATGCTCTCCGTGGTCGGCCAGATCCAGGGTGGTACCACCCAGGGTCTCGGCGTGGCGGTCATGGAGGAGATCATCGTGGACCCGAAGACCGCGAAGGTGCGCAACCCCTCCTTCACGGACTACCTGATCCCGACGATCCTCGACACCCCGACCATCCCGGTCGACGTCCTGGAGCTCGCCGACCCGAACGCGCCGTACGGCCTTCGCGGTCTGGGCGAGGCCCCGACCCTGTCGTCCACCCCGGCCGTCCTCGCGGCGATCCGGAACGCGACGGGCCTGGAGCTCAACAAGACGCCGATCCGTCCGGAAGCCCTCACCGGGACCCTCTAGGACGGCGTGGTCCGGGGGCCGCGAGGCCCCCGGACCCCCAAAGACTCTCCGGGCGGTGTGACATTCGGGAACGTCACACTTCCAGTCGCACCGCCCGGAGTACACGAAGTACCGCACCGCTCGCGGTCCTTTACCCGGCTGTAGTCGGCAATACCTGGCAGTACCCCTGCAAGAACCCCCGTAGTACCAGCGGTCACCCCCGCACTACCCGCAGTACACGCAGTGCACATTCGCGTCGCCTCGGGCCGTCACCCCGGGTCGTGCAGCCAACGCAGTTTCCCAAATCCCGCGTCTCCAATCTCCATGCGGGTGCCCCTTTGAACCTTGGGAGTTAGGCACCATGACCCAGTCGTCAGTGGAGCCCAAGACCACCGCGGAAGAGGCCGGCGACGGCACTCTCAACCCCGCTGGGCGTTCTTGGCTCGACCGGTACTTTCACATAACCCACAGAGGATCCAACGTCGGCAATGAAATTCGTGGCGGTGTCACGACGTTCATGGCCATGGCGTACATCCTCCTGCTCAACCCGCTGATCCTCTCCGGCAAGGACGTCGCCGGAAACACGATGGCTCCGGCGGCCCTGATCACGGCCACGGCCTTCGCCGCGGCCCTGACCACGCTCCTGATGGGCTTCATCGGCAAGGTGCCCCTGGTCCTCGCCGCCGGCCTGTCCGTCTCCGGCGTACTGGCCTCGCAGGTGGCCCCGCAGATGACCTGGCCGCAGGCCATGGGCATGTGCGTGATGTACGGCGTCGTGATCTGTCTCCTGGTCGTCACCGGCCTCCGAGAGATGATCATGAACGCGATCCCGCTCGCGCTCAAGCACGCGATCACCATGGGCATCGGCATGTTCGTCGCCCTGATCGGTCTCGTGAAGGCCGGCTTCGTCGGCAAGGGCCCCGAGTTCGGTCCGCCGGTCCAGCTCGGTTCGGTCGGCGAGCTCGCCGGCTGGCCCGTCCTGCTCTTCTGCGTCACCCTGCTGACGATCTTCATGCTGCAGGCCCGCAAGGTCCCCGGCGCCATCCTGATCGGCATCGTGGGCGGCACCGTCCTCGCGGCCATCCTGAACGCCGTCGCGGACATCGACCCGAAGGCCTGGAAGAACGGTCCGCCGGTCCTCGAGGGCTCCGCGGTCTCCATGCCCGACTTCTCGCTCTTCGGTGACGTCTCCTTCGGCGGCTGGGGCGACGTCGGTGTCATGACCGTCGGCATGATCGTCTTCACCCTGGTGCTCGCCGGCTTCTTCGACGCCATGGCCACCATCATCGGCGTCGGCACCGAGGCCAAGCTGGCCGACGAGCAGGGCCGCATGCCGGGTCTGTCGAAGGCCCTGTTCATCGACGGTGCCGGTGGCGCCATCGGTGGCATCGCGGGTGGCTCCGGCCAGACCGTCTTCGTTGAGTCCGCCACCGGCGTCGGTGAGGGTGCCCGCACAGGTCTCGCCTCCGTCGTCAGCGGTCTGCTCTTCGCCGCCTGCCTCTTCTTCACCCCGATCACGCAGATCGTCCCGGGTGAGGTCGCCTCCGCGGCCCTGGTCGTCATCGGCGCCATGATGATGCAGAACGCCCGCCACGTGGACTGGGCCGACACCGCGACCGCCATCCCGGTCTTCCTGACCGTGGTGATCATGCCCTTCACCTACTCGATCACCCCCGGTGTCGCCGCCGGTGTGCTCTCCTACGTGGCCATCAAGGTCGCGCAGGGCAAGGCCCGCGAGATCGGCGCCTTCATGTGGGTGCTGACCGGTGTCTTCCTGGTCTTCTTCGCCCTCCACCCCATCGAGGCGTGGCTCGGCGTGAAGTAACGGGACGGACCGTGTCACCCGTCTGACCCTCCACGCATCCGATACTGGAACCCGAACCCCTCCGAGGAGGCCGCAATGCTGGACATCGCCGAAGAACTGAACCGGTGGGTCGAGCAGGGACGAGACTTCGCCGTCGCCACGGTCGTGGCGGTCGGCGGGAGCGCGCCCAGGCAGCCCGGAGCCGCCCTCGCCGTCGACAGCGAGGGCACGGCGATCGGCTCGGTTTCCGGCGGATGCGTGGAGGGAGCGGTGTACGAGCTGTGCCGGCAGGCGCTCGAGGACGGCGAGACCGTCCAGGAGCGCTTCGGCTACAGCGACGACGACGCCTTCGCCGTGGGTCTGACCTGCGGCGGCATCATCGACATCCTCGTGACCCCGGTCCCCGTGGGCTCTCCCGTACGGGAGGTGTTCGCGGCCGGGCTGGCCGCCGCCGCCCGTGGGGAGGCGGCGGCGGTCGCCCGGATCGCCGAGGGCCCGGCCGAGCTGATGGGCCGCGCCGTGCTCGTCCGTACCGAAGGCGCCTTCGAGGGCGGCTTCGGCGGACACCCCGAGCTGGACCGCACCATCGCCGAAGAGGCCCGCGCCATGCTCGACGCCGGCAAGACCGGCGTGCTGGAGGTCGGCGCCGACGGCCGGCTCTGCGGAGAGCCGCTGAAGGTGCTGGTCGAGTCCAGCGTCCCGCCCCCGCGGATGATCGTCTTCGGTGCCATCGACTTCGCCTCCGCCCTGGTGCGGATCGGCAAGTTCCTCGGCTACCGCGTGACGGTCTGCGACGCGCGCCCCATCTTCGCGACGAAGACCCGCTTCCCCGAGGCGGACGAGATCGTCGTCGACTGGCCGCACCGCTACCTGGAGAGCACGGACGTGGACGGCCGGACCGTCCTGTGCGTGCTCACCCACGACGCCAAGTTCGACGTCCCGCTCCTCGAACTGGCCCTGAAACTTCCCGTCGCCTACGTCGGTGCCATGGGCTCCCGCCGCACCCACGAGGACCGCAACAAGCGGCTCCGCGAGGTCGGCGTGTCCGAGCTGGAACTGGCCCGGCTGCGCTCCCCGATCGGCCTGGACCTCGGCGCCCGCTCCCCCGAGGAGACCGCGCTGTCCATAGCCGCCGAGATCGTCGCCAACCGCCGCGGCGGCACCGGCGCCGCCCTGACCGGCGCGCACATCCCGATCCACCCGGACGTCTCGAACACGGTGGTCGGCCGGATCGGGTCCGTCGCTTGAAGGTCTGATCCAAGTACGTGAGCCAAGGGCGCACCCCGTAGGGGTTGCGCCCTTTTGGCGTTCCGCCTATTTTACCGGCCGGTAACAGGAGGCACCCTCTCCATCCCTTCCCCCACCGGAGTTGAACGGATGTCACGTACCCTCCGCACCTTGGGCGCGCTGGCCGCGGCCACCCTGCTGACCGCCGTCGCGCCGGCGGCGGCCGCGCCTTCCGCGCCCGGAGACGGGCTGCGCGAGGTGCTCTTCGTCGGGAACAACTGGGAGGGGACCGCCGACGTCCTCGCCTCCACCGGCGATCTCGCCAAGGTCGGCCGCGTCAACGTGATACCCGACAAGGAGGAACGCCTCCGGGAGATCTACCTCAACCCCGTCAGGCTCGGCTTCTTCCTGGGCATCCGCGCCACCGCGGGCGAGGGCCACGACCAGTTCGTCGACGACATGTACACCACCCCGGACGGCTCGGCCGTCGTCGCCTCCCGGCCCAGCTTCGCCGACGTCGTCTCCATCGACGTACGGTCGGGCAGGATCAACTGGCGCTTTCCCGTGGCCGGTTACCGCGCCGACCACATGGCCGTATCACCCGACGGCACCCGGGTCGCCGTCTCCGCCTCCACCGCCAACACCGTGCACGTCCTCGACATCGCCACCGGCCGGCAGCTCGGCTCGTTCGCCACCGGGGACAAGCCGCACGAGAACACCTTCACCCGCGACGGCCGCTTCCTGTGGAACAGCTCCATCGGGGACGTCACCTCCGCCCTCGACGCGCCCTGGCTGGACTGGACGAAGGGCGACCGGAAGATCACCGTCGTCGACGCGCAGACCTTCCGCACCGTACGGGTGATCGACATGCGGGAGCGGCTCGACGCCTTCGGCCGCAAGGACCTGTCCGACGCCGTGCGCCCCGTCGCCTTCAGCCCCGACGAGTCGAAGCTCTACTTCCAGGTGTCCTTCTTCAACGGCTTCCTGGAGTACGACGTGGCCTCCGACCGGATCACCCGCCTCAAGACCCTCCCCGAGAACCCGGCCACCAGCACCGACCGGACCAAGTGGGTCAACGACTCCCGCCACCACGGCATGTCCATGAGCCCGGACGGGGCCAAGCTCTGCATCGCGGGCACGATGGACGACTACGCGACCGTCGTGGACCGGGCCACCCTCACCGAGGGGCCGCTCGTGCCCGCCGACAAGCCGTACTGGGCCACCGTCGACGGCGACGGCACGGCCTGCGTGATCTCCGAGAGCGGCGCCGACCGGGTCACGGCCATCGACTTCGCCACCGGCGCCAAGCGGGTGTCCGTATCCGTCGGGGACCACCCGCAGCGGGTCCGGCTGGGGCACGTCCCGGCCGGCTGGACCGGCCCCACCCTCCGATAGGGCGGCCGGCGGGGGCGGGCGAGCGGTCCGCCCCCGCCGGACACCCGGATCAGGCGGGCAGCGAGATCCGTGTCGCCGACATGCCGAAGCCGGAGCTCCGGACGGCGGTGGACAGCGCGTCGGGCATCCGGTGCGGATCCTCCTCGCGGTAACGGGGCACCGTCCGGTGCCAGTTGAGGATCCCGGCGTGCCAGTCCTTCAGCTCGCCCACGTACGCGTCGAGCGCCGCGCGCCCGTCGGCGCCGAGCTTGCGGTCGTCGCAGAGCAGCGGCAGCTGGTTCGCGACGATGTGCTCGAACTCCTCGGTGCGCTGGGTCATCAGCGCGTGACAGATCCTCAGGGCCTCCGGATAGCCGACGTCGAAGAAGTTCCGGGTCACGAGGATGTAGTTGTGGACGTCGCCCTCGAACTCCACCTCCTTCTGGTAGGAGTGGATGTCGTTGAGGAGGCAGGCCGCGTCCGCGACCGCGTTCTCCAGCGAACGGACGGTCCCCGAGGCGTAGATGTCCTCGGCAATGCCCCGGCCCCCGTGCCCGATCCGGCACAGGAGCATGGTCAGGCGGGTGCCGAAGGTCAGGCGGCGCATCTCGGCGTAGTCCACCGGGTCCGGAATGCGGTTGTGGACCAGGTTGTCCACCTCCCACACCCAGCTCTCCAGCATCTCCACCAGCGCGTCCCGGAACGCGGTGCGGGTGTGCGCGGGCATGCCGGCGGTGGTGCGCACCCACAGGTCGGCGAGCGCGCGCTCCATCGCCGTCACCGGCGCCGCCTGGCCGGCGTGGTCGACGGGGGCCATGGAGACCAGGCGCGCCGTGGCGGCCTTGGCGGCCGCCGGGTTCCTGCCCCGGCCGAAGACCGCCGGGTAGTAGTCGTCCGCGTACGTTCCCCAGGCGAGCCAGGCGGCGGTGAGGAAGAGCGCCCCGGGCGAGGCGTCCGGGTCGACTCCGGCCGCGGCGAGCGCGAAGTCGAGGCCGCGCAGCTTCTCCTCGTTCCAGATCACCGAACCCGGGTCGCCCGGCTGCGGGTCCAGCAGACCCGTCCGCCGCGCCCACACCACCAGTTCCCGGCGTGCGTACGGCAGGTGGGGGTTGAGGGTGAGCGGATGCGGCATGTAGATGTCGGGGATGACGGAAGGGCCGGTGCGCTCGTACGGGACGTGGCTGAAGGAACGGCGGCGCAGCTCCATCGAGCGCCTGGTGAAGACGGAGCCCAGGTCGAGGGCGGCGGTGCCGAGCCCGCTCGGAAGGAAGGGCACGGTGACCGGGGTGGCGCTCCTGGCCTGCTCATTCATGTAGCGGCCGGAGACGGTGTGCCACTCGTGGCCGCCGGACTGCCAGTCCTGCAGGCCCTTGGTGTAGACGAGGACCGCCGCGATCTCCTCCGGCGTCATGGCGTGCTCGGCGAAGAGCTGCGGGAGCTCGGCCAGCGCGGTCTGCTCGAACTGCTGGAGGCGCGAGGTCAGGAGGTCGTTGGCGGCCTCGGCGGCCTCCTGGGTGGTGCAGCCGAGGAAGGTCTCCAGGACCAGGACGGCGTTGGAGAGCTCGCCCTCGTCCGTGACCTCGCGCTGGTAGGAGAAGATGTCGTTCCTGATGTGCACGGCGTCGGAGAAGGCGTCGCGCAGCACGCCCAGCTGGCGCGAGCGGGCCACCCGTGCGGGGACCTCGGCGCCGACGTACTCGATCAGGCCGGCCGACCAGGGGGCGCCGCCGACCTTCCGGCGCATCTCGATGTATTCGAGGGGGTTCGGCACCCGGCCGATGCCGATGTTGGCGAGCTCCCACATGGACTCGTCGAGGAGGTTCCTCGTGGACTCGGAGAACCGTTCCCGCCAGTCGGCGGACATCGCCGGGACGGTCCGCTCCCACAGGTCGGCGAGGCCCGCCTCCACCGGATTGACGGGCTCCGGGAATCCGTCGGCCAGGTCCATCGGCATGAAGGCGGCGAGCCGGTCGAGATAGGCCCGGGCGCCCTCGCGGTCCTGCGAGCGCTTGAACGTCTCCAGGAAGTGGTCGTCGAAGAAGAACACCCACACGTACCAGTCGGTGACCAGGGACAGCGCCTCGCCGTCGCAGTCGGGGTGGGTGTACGCGCACAGCAGCGCGTAGTCGTGCGAGTCGAGGTCGCTCTGCTCCCAGACCCCGGAGCCCTCCAGCATGCCGAGTGCGCGCGCCCACTGCACGGTGTGGACCCGCGCGTCCTCCAGGTGGGGGTTCAGTCGCGCCGGATAGGGCACGTAGAAGTCCGGCAGTTGGAACGGCTGCGTCACGGCGGGGCCGGCCTTTCGTCCTGGGTGCGGGGACCGGCTGCGACCGGCCCCCGCAAGATCAGCAGTGCCCTACCCCCGGAGCCCGCGGGATAAGGGGAAGTTCACCGCATCAGGTGACGGACGGGTCGTTCCGGGGCGCGCCGCCCTGCCGGGGGACGGGCGCCGGCGTCCGGGCGTCCTGCCCGTACTGCTCGGCCTGGAGCCGGAACATGGTCGCGTAGCGGCCGCCCCGGGCCAACAGTTCCTCGTGGCTGCCCTGTTCGACGAGCCGGCCCTCGTGCAGGACGTAGATGACGTCGGCGAAGCGCACCCCCGACATGCGGTGCGTGACGAGGACGACCGCCCGCCGTGGCCC
Source organism: Streptomyces sp. NPDC057010 (assembly GCF_042673805.1). Lineage (NCBI taxonomy): Bacteria > Bacillati > Actinomycetota > Actinomycetes > Kitasatosporales > Streptomycetaceae > Streptomyces > Streptomyces sp. NPDC057010. The sequence continues at coordinate 87,568 of NZ_JBHUSC010000013.1, forward strand.
GGCGAGGCCCCGGATGCTGTCGAACGCGGCGATCTCCGCCTCCGGATCGAGCGCCGAGGTGGGCTCGTCCACGACGATGACGCGGGCGTCGCGGAAGCGGGTGCGGGCCAGGCCGAACTTCTGCCACTGGCCGCCGGACAGCTCCGAGGCGCCCCTGAACACCCGGGCGAGCAGGGTCTCGTAGCCGTTCGGCAGCTTCTCGACGATCCGGTCGGCCCCGGAGTAGCGGGCGGCGGCGACCACTTCGGCCGCCTGGTCCACGGAGCGCTCCGGGCTCTCGGTGCCGGGCCGGCCGATGGAGATGTTGGTCCGGGCGGTCACCGGCCACCGCTCGAAGTCCTGGGTGAGGAGGGCGACCCGGTCGAAGACCTGCTCCCGGTCCGCCTCCCGCACCTCGACCCCGTCCCAGGTCAGCGATCCGGAGTCGGGCAGGTGCAGTCCGGCGAGGAGTTTGACGAGGGTGCTCTTCCCGGAACCGTTCTCGCCGACCAGCGCGACCACGCTGCCCGCCTCGATGGTCAGGGAGACCCCGGAGAGGGCCGGTTCGGCCCGGTCCGGATAGCTGAAGCACACGTCGTCGAGCCGCAGCGTGCCCAGCCGCGCCGGCAGCGGCAGCCCGCCGGCCGGGATCGCGCGGCGGGCGGCCGCGGCGACGAACCGCTCCAGGTCCCTGACGTACAGGGACTCCTCGTGCAGGGTGTTGGTGGTGCTCACCAGTGCCCCGAGGCTCGCCGAGCCGGTGCGCACCGCGATGACGGCCGTCCCGGCGACGGCCAGGTCCATCCGGCCGGAGACGATCAGCGCGCCCATCGCCCCGTACGTGACGAGGGCGGCGGCGCCGGAGAGCGCGGCGGCGAGCAGTTCGGTCGTGGCCTTGTCCTTGGCGAGGCGGGTGGCCTCGCCCTCGGCGTGCTCGGCCATGTTGCGGTAGTGGCCCAGCAGATAGCGGCCCACGCCGTGCACGCGGACCTCGGGGGCCGACGTACGGGAGATCAGCAGCTGGCCGATGAGCCGGGCGGCCCGTACGTGCTCCACCCAGGTGATCACGGACAGGTAGCGGCGCTGGGCCACCCGCATCGCGCCCCAGCCGCGCGGGGCGGCGATCAGCAGCAGCATGGGCAGCAACAGCGGATGCAGGACGGTCAGCACCCCGGCGGTCGCCACGAGCGAGATGACCCCGCCGAGGGTGGCCACACACGCCCCGACCGTCCGGCGGGCCGAGGGCGGCCCCCACTGGGCGCTGTCGAGCAGCCGCCGGAACTCCCCGTCCTCGATGGCTTCGAGCTCCACCTCCACGGCCGCCTTCAGGTACTGCTCGTACGCGGCCCGCTCCACCTTGGGCTCCAGCCGCCCGGCGGCCGCCGTGGACCGCGAGGCCAGTACGGCGCCCAGTACGGCGACCAGCGCCCCGGCGGCGAGGGCGGGCACGGCGTCGTGCAGCCGCTCGGCGGTGCTCCCCGCGCCGAGCAGCGTACGGAGCACCCCGCTCAGCACGAGCAGCCCGACGGCGGAGGTGACCCCCTGCCCGGCCTCGGCGACGGCGACGGTGAGCAGGGCGCGCCGGTCGGTCTCCCAGGCGAGGCGCAGGGTCCCGCCGACCATGCGGGGCATGGACCGCAGGGTGGCCAGGAGCCGGCTCTCCAGCCGGGCGTAGTCGTGGTTGGACCAGCCGGCGTCGTAGCGCAGGGGCCCGCCGAAGAGGCGCCGCTCGCTCTCGGAGACGGCGGGCTGAACGCTCTCGGGCCTGCGGAGGAGCCTCATGCGCGGCCACCTCCGCCCGCTTCCTGCTCGAACACCACATGAACGTGCACGGATCGCAAGTTTCCTCCCGAGGCGCAGCGGCTGCGAACTGACGCCGGAAGAACGTGGCTGCTCAGAGCGGCGTCACGGCCCGCCGGGAGCGAACGCCCGCACGCAGTTGCGAGCCGCCCCCGAACCCCAAGGGACGGCCGGTCCCAGCCCCGTGACCCGGCGTTCGAACCACCCGGGGGTGGTCATGCCCCCCTTCGAGGGATTGCGCGCCAGGGACACGCGGAGGCCCCGCCCGGGTGGACGAGGCCTCTGTTGTGGGCGCGGTGCGTGTGGGTTACGGGGCGGGTACCGGGAGAGGGGCTGTACCGAGGGTGGGGATGGTCCAGCGCTGGGCAGCGCTCGGGTTGCAGTCCCAGAGCCAGAGCTGGGTTTCGGGCGTGGTGTTCATGTTGCCCAGGTCCAGGCACCGGCCGGAGGCGGGGTGGTAGACGGACCCGTCAGCCCGGGGGTGGAACTGCTGGCCGGTTACGCCGGGGTTGCACGTGTGCAGCTCGATGAGGGTGCGGTTCTCGGTTCCGCCATTGGCGGCGTTGAGACACATGCCCTGGTTCTGGATGGTGCCGTCCCTGCGGATCTGGAACTGCTGGGCGGCGCCGCCGTTGCATGCGAAGATCTCGATCTTGTTCCCGTCGACCAGGTTGTTCCTGTAGTTGTCGACACAGTTGCCACCGGAGGCGGTCAGGCTGATGGGACCGGTGGCCTGGGGAGCGGTGCCGGCGGGCGCGTACGGGTAGACGGCCAGGTTGCTGATGCCGCCGGTGTAGCTGTCCCGGGGGCTTCCGCTGACCTGGTATCGGCCGAGGACGAACGGGCCGCTCGGCGCCGGGCTGGTGGAGGCCTGGTGCCGGCCGGAGCCGGCCAGGGTGCCGTTGACGTAGAGGCTCATCACGCCCGTGTCGGCGTTGTAGACGGCGGTGAGGCGGGTCCACGCGTCCGGGACGAGTCTGGCCTGTTCGTTGACCACGTCCGTGAAGTCGAACGGCCAGCCGTCGGCGTCGGCGTGGGCCAGAGCGAAGCGCCAGTAACCCGAGGCTTCGCCGTAGAGGATGAACGAGCTGTTCCGTGTGCCGTCCTGGGAGGCGACGATGCCGCCCGCGGCGCCGGGCTTGGCCCAGGTGCTGATGGTGAAGCTCTTGCGGCTGTCGATCACCGGAGCCGCGGTGGTGACCGTGGAGCCCGCCCCGCTGAAGGCCGCGTACGAGGTCGACCGGCCCGCGATGGTGTCGGCGGGGAAGGTGACGCCGGCCGTGGTCGCGGGGTAGTTGCCGACCGCTGCCGGGGTGGTGGTGCCGCTCTGTCCGGTCAGCTTCCACTGGGCTTTGGGCATGTTGAGGTTGCCCAGAGCGATGGCCGTCGTGTCGACGCCCGTGACGGACGGATACGGCGCGGCGGTGCCGACACCGTTGAAAGCGACGAGTTGCTGGTTGGCGTCGACGGCCCACAGGTCCGGAATGCCGTCGCCGCTCAGGTCACCGTCGGAGCCGACCCGCGGGTAGGCCTTCGGGTCGATCTTGCCCGAGACCAGGCCTGCGGCCGGGTTGGTGAAGCCGGTCAGGTCGGGGGCCTGTGCGGTGCCCTTCACCGAGAAGGCGTGGAGGCTGCCGTCGGCCTTGGAGCGGGCCCACAGGGTGGGGAAGTCGGTTCCCTGCGCCCGGCCGGGGGCTATGAGCTCGTATCCGTCCCACTTGGTGTCGTCGGCCGAGAGCAGGATGGCTTGCGGAGAGAAGGCGTTGGTGGTGCCCGCCGTGCCCAGCCACAGCCGTCCGCTCTCGATGAAAACGAGGGAGGTAAGGGGCAGGCTGTCGGGAGTGGCGCCGGAATCACCTGAGGTCGAGCCGAACGCCGCGATCTGGGTCACCTTGGCCCAGTCGGCGCCGTAGCCGTGGGCTGCGCAGTCGATCGTGGTGTTGGCCGGGGTGATGCAAGCGGTGGGCTTGCTGACGGCGCCGGGTGCCTGCCCGTCGAACCGGCCGGCGTTGTCGTTGGTGTAGAGGTAGAGGTTGGCCTTGCCGGGCTCGTGGGCGAAGAGATCGTCCACGGTCTTACGTCCGAAGCTGCCCCGGTGGCTGATCTGGATGCTGTTCCAGTTGCCGGTGTTGCCCGGGGCCGCCTTGATGTCGGCGTTGGGAGCACCGTACGGGTCCTCGCCGCCCGCGATCTTGCGAAGGTTGCCGGAGGTGTCCGGCAGCAGAACGTCAGGCTTCCGGTCGCCGTTGATGTCCCCGAAGACAGGCTTGCCCGCGTCGGGGTTGTTCGGCGCGTAGTAGCTGTAGACGAACGGCTGGGACATGTTGCCCGCGTTGTCCTGGGTCTGCAGGTACACGTAGTTGGTGCCCCAGTGCGGGGGCGTGACCTTGATGGTGGCCTTGCCGCCGGTCAGTTTGATGACACCGGCATCAGTGCACTTCCAGCCGGTGGCTGCGGCCTTGACGGGATCGGTGGTCCAGCGCGCGCAGGCCAGACCGGAGGTGCGGTTGCCGGTTGCCGGGGCCCGGTCGGCGCCGGTGAGGGTGAAGGTTCCCTCCTGGCCGGCGAGCTTCGGGTGCGCCCCGATGGTGCCGGATGCGGGGAAGTCCGTGGAGGTGACGGAGGCGGTCGGCGGCGTGCGGTCGACCCGGAAGAAGCAGTACTCGCTGTCGGCGCTGGTCAGGAAGCCGTCGGCGTCGCGGGAATGCCAGCCGTACTGGTGTCCGTCGATCAGCGGGCCGACGTCGACACTGACGGGGCCGCTGCTGCCGTTCCAGCCGCTTTCCGCGGAGAAGCCCTTTCCGCCGTCGTCGTCGTCCCAGACCTTGAACGCCGTCCACAACTGCAGTCCGGTGGCCGAGTACGTGTCGGTCGTGAGGATGACGTTGTTGTTGGAGCCGACCCAGCCCGGGTTGTCCCAGGGGTTGGTGGTTCCGGGAGTGCGGCACCCGGCGTAGGAGTTCGTGTCGGCGAATCCAGGGGTGGGGCTGGTGCGCGGAGCCGAGACGGTCGGCGTGATGTCGTACTCGACGACGATGCGCGGGCTGTTGTCGAACCGCTGACGGTAGTACTTGTTGTACTCGTCGTCGGGGGCGAGGCCCAGGGTGATGGTGGGCCACTGGTAGCGGACCGCTGTCTTCACGAGGTCCTTGACGTCGAAGGCGATGCCCCCGGAGCCCGACATGCTGATACCGGCGATCTTGGTGCAGCCGCCCATGTGCGAGTTCTTGTCGCAGGGCTGCCTGTTCCAACTGGTCGGGTTGCCGATGTAGCCGGTGGAGTACAAGCCCATCGGGGTGACCGTGCTCGGGCTCGACGAGGAGACCACGTTCGCCTCGAACCGCGCGCCGAGGATCTCCGTGTTGTAGAGGCGCGAGTCGACGCCGATCTGGAAGTAGGCGCGGGTCCTGCCGATGCCATCGCACGGAGGGTTGCCCACGTTGTAACCGCAGTAGCCGGTGGCAGGCATGTCCTGGCCGTATTGGGTCCCGTTGAACTCGTTGGTGTCCTCGTACGCTTCCTGGACCTGGGCCCAGGCCTGATTGGCATTGCTGACGTTCGGGGCCCAGCCCGGGTCGATGTACCACGGGCCGGTGCCCTGAGTGAGCAGGGTGCTGTCGGGGACGAGCTGGAGGCCCTGGGCGTCGACGCTCGTGGCGATCCGCTGGACCCCGGCACCTGCACCGGGGCCGTGGGCACTCGACGGTGTCGAGATGCCGTCGGCCGGAGCGGACTGTTTGGCCAAGGCGGCCGCCGACTTCGAGCCGGCACCGGAACCAGCCTGCCCGGGACGAGTCGAGTCCCACATGAGCGGGGTCGGGGCGGTGAACCGGGCGTTGCCCTGCGCGTCTGCCGCCTTGAGGTTGCCGGCGTCGTCAGCGCTCACGGTCAGACCGTTGGCCTCGACAGGGAACCGCAGCTTCTTGAGGGCGGGACTGGCCGCGGCCTCGGCGGTGCGGACGATCAGCACCTGGCGCCAGCCACCGGCGCGAGTGGCGGTCAGTTCGAGGTCCACGCCCGGCAGCACAGACGAGTAGAGGGCGCTGTCCCCGTTGAGGGCGGGCTTGGGCAGTGGGAAGGGCGCCTTGAGGGCGAGCTTCATGCCGTCTGCGGTCGTCATCGTCGCCATCGCACCGGTTCCACCGCCCGAGAAGCTGAGCGGAGAGGGGACGGCCGCGGGTGCCACGGTGCCGTCGGCCTCGACCCGCAGGGTTGCGTCGACTTTCTGCCAGAGTCCGGAGGCGTTCTTCACGCGCTCCGGTTCGAGGGCGGTCTCGGTGGTGAGCGTCCCGTCGGGGGTGGCGAAGGTCTGTGAACTGGCGGTCGTCAGATGGTCGATGAGGACCGGCTTGCCGCTGCTCTTGGCCTGGCCCCTCGCCGTGTCGATCGCCGACGCCTCCGCCGAGGGAGGCCGGGGCGCCGGGGTGGGCCAGGAAGTGTCGGCGGGGCCATGGCCGCGCGCTTCATCGGCGTAGGCGGGGAAACCGGTCAGCAGGCCGGACCCGAGGGCGAGTACGGCGGCGCCGACGAGCGGCAGGGTGAGTGTGCCGGGGGGCCGTCTTCTGCGGAAGCCCCCCGAGCTGGAACGGTGCGAAGGAAGTGCAGGCCTCATGGCGGAGGTCCTCGCTGTGAGCGGTCAATGTACACAAGTCAGAGGCACGGTTCCTTCCGATCTGCAAACTTGTCAACAGTTCGTCAGGTATTTGCCACGTCGCGCGCCTGATTCGCGGCATGTGGTTACACCTTGTCCGCAGCTGATTCGAGCCACCGGGGCGATTCTTAAAATCCCCTTACATATCGAACACGCGCTTCGTAGAGTGCCGCATGATCCGGACCCTCCTGGCCCGGGACGATTTCCTGTACCTGTTTCCTGTGGGGGGATCCAGTTGTCACATCGGAGTCGCTTCGCCATGCGCTCAAAACGTGGCAGAGCACGGGTCGCGGTAGCCGCAGCCCTCACCGTCCTAGTTTCCGGCCTGGGTCTCCCCGTGGTCCAGGCGGCGGACAAACCGCCGAAGGTGTGGGTGCCGCCGAACACCGCGCTGCCCGGCGTGAAACCGGTCAAGGGGGCGGACGCCAAGTCCACGGCCGAAAAGGTGCCTGCTGCCCGTGTCTGGAAGCCCGCCGATAAATCGAAAATTCCCGCGGGGGTGAATCGGGTCGAAGTCGGCTCCCGCCCCGCATCGAAGCCCACCGGTGGGTCCGGTTCCGTTCGGGCAGGCGACCTGCCTGTCTGGATCGCACCCGGGAATGACGCAAAGTCGACGGCTTTGCTGTCCGAGCTCGCCACCTCGCCCTCCGCCCCTGGCGCGGGCAGTCTCAGCGTCGAGGTGAAGGAGCAGGCCAAGGCCCGCGCCGCCGGAGTGAACGGGGCACTGATCGCGCTGACCGACCCAGTGGGCGTTGCCGCCACAGGCAAGGTCGAAGTCGGCCTGGACGTCTCGGCATGGGCGAAGGGCGCGGGTGCCAACTGGGCCGACCGTGCCCGGCTGGTGCAGCTGCCCGCATGTGCCCTGACGACTCCCGGCGCGGCCGGCTGTACCACCCGTATCCCGGTCACCTCGCACCGCGACGCCTCCGGGCGCCTGGTGGCGGAGGTGGCGGTGGCCAAGAGCCCGGCAGCTCCCAGCAGCCTCCTGAAGTCGCAGCCGGGCACGGCGTCCGAGCCCTCCTCGGCTCCGCAGGTACTGGCCGCCCAGGGCGTGGCCCTCGCGGTGGAGCCGGGACCGTCCGGCAACCTCGGTGACTACTCCGCGACACCGCTGCTGCCCTCCGCCTCGTGGCAGGCCGGCGCAAACGCGGCGAACTTCACCTACGGCTACACCGTCGAGGTCCCGTCCGCCATCGCGGGGGCGGCCCCGAGCGTCGTGCTCGGCTACGACTCCTCGTCGATCGACGGCCGTACCGCGTCCACGAACGCGCAGTCGGGCCTGATCGGCGAGGGCTGGGACTGGAGCCCCGGCTCGATCTCCCGCTCGTACAAGGGCTGCAAGGACGCGGGCATCAAGGACTCGGGTGACGAGTGCTGGGCCGGCGACATCCTCTCCCTGTCCATGGCCGGCCACGCGGGTCAGATCGTCCGCGACGACACGACGTGCCAGTACCGCCTCCAGGGTGAGGACGGTACGAAGATCGAGCGGCTGACCGGCCAGCGCAACTCGGCCTGGAAGGGCGAGGGCTTCAGGGTCACCACGACCGACGGCACCCAGTACTACTTCGGCTCGAACCGCCTGCCGGGCGGTGACGGCACCGACCCGGAGGCGAAGTCGGTCTCGACGGTCCCGGTGTACTTCAACAGCGGTCAGGACAAGTGCCTGGGCGCCGAGACCCCGGCCAACGGCACCTGGCAGCAGCTGGGCTGGCAGTGGAACCTCGACTACGTCGTGGACCCGCACCAGAACCTGGTCTCCTACCGCTACGACCAGGAGAACAACTACTACGGGCGCGGTGGCGGCCAGAACAACGGCACCGGTACCAACACCCAGTACCAGCGCGCCTCGTACCCGACCTGGATCGGCTACGGCCAGCGCCTCCCGGAGCAGATAGCCGCCAAGGGCGCCGCCAAGCCGGCCGCCCAGGTATTGCTGCGCCCCGCTGATCGCTGCCTCGAGGCGGGTACCGCCTGCGACCCGGACCAGCGCAAGAACAACGCCAAGGCCTGGGGCGACACCCCGGTCGACCAGGAGTGCCCGGCCACCGGCCAGTGCTTGAACCTGTCGCCCACCTACTTCTCCACCAAGCGTCTGACGAAGATCGATACCGAGGTCCTCAGCAGCACCGAGTACCGGCCCGTCGACTCCTACGCTCTGAACCACATCTGGGCCGACCCGGGCGACGGCACCTCGCCGACCCTGTGGCTCAACTCCGTCCAGCGCACCGGTACGAACGCGCGGACGGCGAAGACCGTACCGCCGGTCCTCTTCGCCCCGGTGCAGATGGCCAACCGCGTCGACGGCGTCGTCAAGCGCCCCGACGGCACCGAGGCCAGCACCTCCCGCTACAACCGCCCGCGCATCCAGACGATCACCACCGAGACCGGTGGCCGCATCAACGTGGTCTACAAGGCCCCCGAATGCTCGCGGGTCAAGGGCACCATGCCGTCCTCCGAGGACGGCAACACGATGGCCTGCATGCCGGTCAAGTGGTACCTGCCGGGCCAGTCCTACCCGGACCCGGTCAACGACTGGTTCAACAAGATCGTCGTCCAGTCGGTCACCCAGCAGGACATGGTCGCCGGCCAGATCAGCGTCGTCACCGACTACGAGTACGGCGGCGGCATCGCCTGGCACCGCAACGACTCCGAGTTCACCGACCCCAAGACCCGTACGTGGGACCAGTTCCGAGGCTACGCCACCGTCACCACCCGTACGGGCAACGGCAACGCGGCCGAGGCGCCGCGCACCAAGTCGGTGGCGACCTTCCTCCGCGGCATGGACGGCGACGTCCTCGCCAACGGCACCAAGCGGAGCGTAAGCGTCGCCGATGACCAGGGCGGCACCATCAAGGACGAATACGCCCTTTCCGGCTTCGTCCGCCAGACCCAGACGTACGACCGCGACGGCGGCACCGTCGTCGCCGACGAGGTCTCCACGCCCTGGCTCGGCCCTGTCACCGCCACCCGCGCCCAGTCCGGTGGCATGCCCGCCATCACCGCGCGGGCGATGAACACCAGCAAGGTCACCACGCGCGCCAAGCTCGCCAGCGGCGCCTGGCGCACCAGCGAGCGCACCTCCACGTACGACGACACCCTCTTCTCGCGTCCTGTACAGGTCGACGACAACAGCGACCTCGCGCGCGCGGACCAACGCCTGTGTACCTCCTTCGAGTACGCCGCCGGCCCCGGTGGCGCGCCCACGCAGCTCGCTTCGCGGACGCTGATCCTGACGGGAGCCTGCGGTCAGACGCCGACCGCTGCCAACACGGTCGGAGACACCCGCAGCTACTTCGACGGCAAGGCGCTCGGCCAGGCGGACACGAAGGCCGATCAGACCGGCACCGAGGTTCTGGAGAAGTACGACGCGGCCGGCAAGCCGGTCTACCGGCTCAACATCACGTCCACGTACGACGCGTACGGCCGCGTGACCAGCAGCACGAACAAGGTCCGCAAGGATGCCGCTCACCCCAACGGCGCGGTGACGAAGACCGAGTACAAGCCGGCAACCGGCCATCTCCCGACCGAGGTGATCCACACCAACCCGCTCGGCTGGAAGTCGTCCACCAACATCGACCACGGTCGCGCGCTGCCCACGATCACGAAGGATGAGAACGGTCGCACCGGGTACCGGAGCTATGACGCACTCGGACGGATTGTCGGCATCTGGCAGCCCGGCCAGAACCGCGAAACCGACCTTCCGGTCCGCAAGTTCTCGTACTCCATGAACGGCACGAACGCGCCGACCACCGTTCTGAGCCAGGCGCTCATGAACGACAACAAGTACATCAACAGCTACACGATTTACGATGGCCTCGGCCGCGTCCGCCAGACCCAGGCCCACACTCCTTCCGGAGTCACCGGTCGTCTGGTAACCGACGCGCTCTTCGACTCGCACGGCTGGCAGGTCAAGACCAGCGCGCCGTACTACAACGACGAGCAGGGTCCCGGTGGGGCACTGTTCCTGCCAAACGGCGGGGTCAACCCCGACAGCAAGATCCCTGCCCAGACCGTCTCCGTCTTCGACGGGCTCGGCCGCACCACCGCATCCGTATTCCAGTCCTACGGTGCCGAGCAGTGGCGGTCGAAGACGGAGTACCCGGGCGCGGATGAGGTCCGCACCATCCCGCCGGCCGGCGGCTACGCCACGGCGACCATCACCAACGGACTGACCTCGGTCCTGCGCCAGTACAAGTCCAACACTCCCACCGGCAACTACGACGAGACCACGTACGTCAGCAACACCCAAGGCAAGGAGCTGTCCCGGAAGGACTCCGCCGGCAACGAGTGGACCTTCGCCTACGACCTGCTCGGCCGCACGGTGAAGACCACCGACCCGGACTCCGGTATCGCCACCACCGTCTACGACGACAGCAAGAACCTCGTCACGACCTCCGACGCCCGCGGCAAGAGCGCCACGAGCGTCAGCGACCTCCTCGGACGTACGACCGCCACGTACGAGGGAGCGGTCGTCGACCCGGCCAAGCAGGTCGGATCCTTCACCTACGACACCAAGGTTCTCGGCAAACCCTCAACCACCACGCGCTTCGTGGGCGGTGCTTCGGGCAGTGCGTACACCTCCGAGATCACCGGGTACGACGTCGGTTACCGCCCTAGCGGCACCAAGGTCACCATCCCGGAGTCCGAGAAGGAACTGGCGGGCACCTACGAGACCACGAACACCTACGACACCTTCGGGCAGCTCAAGACCACGGCTCTTCCGGAGATCACCGAAGCGGGACTGACCGCCGAGACGCTCACCTACGGCGTCAACTCGGTAGGCAGCTTCACCTCACTCGACAGCACCATCGGATCGCAGATCACGCCATACGTGGTGGACATGCGCTACGACCCGTACGGTCGCGCCATCCGTACCACTGTCGGCGATACGGGCCGGCAGATCGTCTCCACCGTCGACTACGACCAGGCCACTGGCCGGCCGGTCCGCTCCACCCTGGACAAGCAGACCGCGGCGACGGCCAGCGTCGATGTCATCGACTACACCTACAACCGTGTGGGTCAGCTGACGTCGATCAACAACACGCAGGACGGCGCCGCCCGTGACCTGCAGTGCTTCACCACCGACTACCTCGGCCGCCTCACCCAGGCCTGGACCGACACGGGCGCCACCACGACGGCACCTCAGCCCAGCGTGCGCGGTATCGGCGGCTGCACCAACAGCACCGGCCCGAAGGTGGACGGCGCGGGCAAGCCGAGCGTGGGTGGTCCGGCGCCGTACTGGCAGCAGTACGAGTACGACAAGCTCGGCAACCGCACCAAGCTGGTGAAGAAGGACGTCACCGGCGCCACGGCCAAGGACACGACGGTCACCCAGACCTTCGGCTCCGGCCCGAACACCCCGTCCACCGACCCGAAGACGGGCGGCGGCACGGGCGGCCCGCACGCGCTGATGACCTCCACGGAGACCAGCAGCACGGGCACTAAGGCCACCACCTACACCTACGACGCCACGGGCAACACGGCGTCCATCACCAGCACCCCGGGCACCAAGACCCTGACCTGGAACGACCAGGGCAAGCTCGACAAGATCACTGGCACCGGCGAGAGTGCGGGTACCAGCTACCTCTACGACACCAGCGGCAACCAGCTCATCCGCCGTGACCCGGGCAAGACCACACTCAACCTCGGCATCGACCAGCTCACCCTGGACACTGCCACCGGCAAGGTCTCCAACATCCGCACCTACGGAGCCCCTGGCGGCCTGTCCATCACCCGCAGTACGGCGGCCGGCGTGTCCACGCTGTCCTACCAGTCCTCGGACCACCACGGCACCAACGGCGTCCAGTTCAACGCAGCCGACCTCGCCCAGGTCCGCCGCCCGACCGACCCCTTCGGCAACGAACGCGGCGCCCAGCCCGCCCCGGGCGCCTGGGAGGGTGACAAGGGCTTCGTGGGCGGCACGAAGGAGAAGGCCACGGGCTTCACCCTCCTGGGTGCCCGCGAATACGACCCCACCACCGGCCGCTTCATCAGCCCGGACCCCATCATCGACCCAGGCGATCCACAGCAGTGGAACGCATACGCCTACGCGAACAACACCCCACTCAACTCGTCCGACCCCAGCGGCCTCAAGAACAGCTGTGACAATCCAGAAGAATGTCAGAACAACAAGGATTCCGGTCACGGCGGTCCTAGAATTTACCCCACGCCCAACGCTGGCGATAACACCGGTGGGACAGGGCATACCAAGAAGGCGCTGGACGACGCCACCAACGACCTCAATCAGGCGAAGAAGCGGCGCGATGACCTGAAGCACGCCGTCATCGACCTGATCGGCGACCTCATCGGCTACAACGACGCCCGCGACTGCTTCACCAAGGGCGACGTCATGGCCTGCATCAACACGGCCCTGAACGCGGTCCCGTGGGGCAAGGTCCTCAAGGCCATCAAGGTCGGCATCAAAGCCTTCAAGATCTACAAGGAGATGAACAAGGCCTACGACGCCGTCAATGCCGCCGAGCGCAGAGCCGCCAAGGCGGTGGAAGCCTTTTCCAAGGCTAAGAAGGCCGAAGACGAAGCGGCCGCAGCGGCAGCACAAGCGCGTAAGGCAGCGGACGAGAAAGCAGCGACGGAGAAAGCCAGCGATTCCGCAAGCACCGAGAGCAAAGCAAGTAAGAGCGAAGCCGACGCTGAATCCAGCGGTGGAGGATCAGACTCACGCGCCGGCGACTCTGATGCGGGAGCGTCCTGCCCCGTCAAGACGAACAGCTTCCCCACGGGCACGCGCGTCCAGATGGCCGATGGCACGACCAAGGCCATCGAGGACGTCGAGGTAGGCGACAAGGTCCTGGCCACGGACCCCCAGACGGGCGAAACCGAATCCAAGACGGTCACGGCGACCATTACCACCCCCGACGACAAGGAATTCACCGACCTCACCCTGACAGACGACGCCAACCCTCGCGGCCCGCCTGTAGCCCTCACATCCACTTCTCACCACCCGCACTGGAGTGAGACCCGCCACCAGTGGCTCGACGCCGGCGACTTCACCCCGGGCGAGCAGCTCCGCCAGCCCAGTGGCACCACCCTCACCGTCCAGGCAAGCCGCAACTACCCCTTCGCAGTTACCACTCACAACCTCACGGTCGACGACTTCCACACGTACTATGTGCTCGCAGGCGCCACGCCGGTCCTGGTCCACAATTGTGGTGGTACCGCTACCGTGTTCTACGATCCCGATGTTCCGCCTACTGGACATGCCGTGATTCGAATTGACATGGCAGACGGTCGATCGCGGCTCACTGAGCAGTTTATCCACGGGCCTCCCACCAGGCAGGGGGGACTTAACGGCCGTGCGACCACGGGCGCGATCGCGATCGCTGATGATCTTGGGCCTAACACGAGGTCGCTCACTTTCGACCTCCCCGACGCAGAAGCTGCCTACAAGGCTCAGAGGGGGACCATAGGTGCGGACCTTAGCGGGTACGACGGGTTTGATAATAACTGCGTGACCTATTGTGTCGACATCCTGCGGGCTGGCGGGGTCAATCTCCCTGAAGGGCGTCGCGGGATGGCCGTGCTACGAGGAAGGATGAACAGAGGGTGAGTCAAGTGGGCGGCCCGTCGCAGTACACCAGAGTATTGGCGGAGATTATTGTCAGCCCGATCGTTGGTGGATTGCACCTTCGTCGAGTTGGTGAACTTCTCGTTGCGCGCGAAGAGCTTAACGAGCGATTCTTTGATCGAGGTAAGCGGAAATTTTCGGATTCCGAGTTCGACGAAATGATCGTTCGATCGTCAGAACTTGATGACGAATACGTCCGTGTGTGGCGATCTTGCCAAGAAGGAACTCGTGAATGGCGTCACTCTGAAGGATTGCCGTCGTTGGCTCTCGCGTTGAAGCAAGCCGCCGATTACTACCGTGGTGTTGCATCAGCCGCCTGATGCTGAACAAGAATGGAAATCGAGCGGCCCCACCATATTCTATTCTGGTGGGGCCGCTTGCGTGCGCTGGGGGCGCCTGACGGCAGTAGTTGACGCTGAGGTTGAAGGGGTGGGGTGACGGGGCTACGGGGGCTCCAGCGCGAGTCCAGTCTCGGCTATGAATCCGTCGAGGATCTCGGGTCGGCGTTGGATGCCCCGCAGGCGGTTCTTCACAAGTGGGGTGAGGTCGTCGATCGTGTGTGGTGCGAGATTGGCCAGGGACTTCTTCAAGTGGGCCCATACGCCATCGACGGGGTTGAGGTCCGGCGCGTAGGGCGGCAGCTTCACGATGGTCAGCCAGTCGCTGTTGCGTTCGCCGAACTCCCGCAAGGGCTTGGCGTGGTGGGTGCTGGCGTTGCCCACACCACGATCAGCGGGGCATCGCCGAGCTGCCGCCGGGCGGAGGCCAGCAGGTCCGCGAACTCGCGGGCCCGAAAGCCCTTCTTCTCACCGGTCCGGCCCCGGTACGTCTGGGTCCGGTAGATCAGCCGGGTCTCGCGGCCCGGTCTGACGCCGATCATCCCGGCCATCAGGACCCGGCCCGAACCCTTGCCCGTCACTCTGACCAGCGGTGTCCTGCCCCGCCGTGACCAGATCCGGCCCTTGCCGGGTTTCAGGTCCTGCCCGGCCTCGTCCTCGAAGACTATCCACGCGCCCAGGAGCTGGGTCGTCCTCTTACCCGTGACCATTGCTCCGTCCGCCACTGTGCTACGGCCTGTTCATCACGCTCGACGGCCCGGTGCACGGGGACCTGCGGTGACCAGCCGAGCCGGTGCAGCAGATATGACACCCCGCGCGGGGTGTACCGGTAGCCGAACAGGCGGTGGATCAGCTCTGCGACCCTCGCAAGGGTCCACCGCTGGTCCTCCCTCCAGCCGTGCGCCGTCGGGCCCACCTCCAGCTCGGCCTGCAACAGCTCCATCTGGACATCGCCCAGCCGGCACGGAAAGCCGCCGGCCCCCTCGGAGGTAAGGGCCGCGGTGCCGCCCTCGCGCCAGACGGCGTGCCAGGCGTACGCCGACTTCCGCGACACCCGTAACCTGTGGGCCACCTCCGGCGGTCGCACCCCCAGCTCGAACATCTCCGCGGCCTCGAAACGCACAGCCTCACGCTTCGCCCGCCCCGCAGCGGTCAGACCGCCGCCATCCGCGTACCTCATGGCGAGGATGTAGCACCGCTAACGCCCGCTGTCACCCCACCCTTTCAACCTCAGCGGAACGTCAGCGGACGGCTGGTGGCTCAGGTGCAACCCGAGGGTCGTCATCGGAGCGAGGCAGGGCATCGTTTTCCGGCGACCGCGCGCTCTTTCTCCTGGCGTTCACGGTGGATCGGCAATGATGGGACGCACCCCACCGGCAGGGGATGCGGCGTTCGGAGGCGCGGGTCTTGGCGGGAAGGCGGCTGAGGCCGCTGGTTCGGGGGCGGGCAGATGCTGGCGTCCTGAGGTGAGGATGTCTTCCCAGCAGAGGCTGAGGAGTTCGCCTTTGCCGAGTCCGGTGCGTAGAGCGAGTTCGTATAGCGCCTGCAGTTTGTCGGTGCAGGCCGCGGTGAGGAACTGGACGGCCTTGGCCGCAGTGAGGGGCTGGAAGCGCCGGGCCTGGCTGCGGGACGGCTTTGACATTCCGCGCGACGTTGTGGGTCAACTCGTCTTCACGGACGCCAGGTTCGAGGGCGGACTTGAGGGCCGAGTGCACGTGAGTAACTGCCGAGGGAGCCAACAGCTTTCGGCAGCCCTCGCCGATGGCACAGCATGGCTTCCGTTCGGCGTCCAGGCCTTGGGTGCAGCACCAGCGGGCGGAGCGCCGGTGGGTCGGCCGTGGGCCGGGCCGTACGGCGGGGCCGGTGAGCGGGGCGAACACCCTGGGATGTGGCGCCTTCGTCCTCGATGTTCTTGCCACCGCGCAGGAGGGCAGCGATGAGCTGGAAGGTGTCCTGGCCGTAGAGAACGGCGCAGGAGGGACAGCGGTTGTGCGGCGGTTGCCGCAGTGGATCAGCAGGTGTCCGGCGGGCAGCTTCGTCCCGGCCGCGTTCGTATCCGTGTCGAGCCGGGCATGGCGGAGGCCGCCTCCCCCGGGTGGGGGAGGCGGCCGCGGGGGGGGGGGGGGGGGTGGGGTGGGGGCGGGGGCGGGGGCGGGGGGGCCGGGGTGGGTGGGGTTATGGGTTGGGGACGGGGAGGGGGGCGGTGGCGAGGGTGGGGATGGTCCAGCGCTGGGCCGGGGAGGAGTTGCAGTCGTAGAGCCAGAGCTGGACGCCGTTGGTGGTGTTGCCGTGGTCCAGGTCCACGCAGCGGCCGGAGACCGGGTTGTAGAGGCTGCCGTCGGCGCGGGGCAGGAACTGCTGCGCCGGGTGGTCGTGGCAGGTGACGGCCTGGATCAGGGTGCTGTTGGCGGTGCCGGCGTCCTTGGCGTCCATGCACTTGCCCTGGATGCGGACGGTGCCGTCGCCGCGGACCTCGAACTTCTGGGCGAGGCCGCCGCCGATCTCGTTGCAGTCCCAGATCTGGACCTTGGTGCCGTCGGGGCCGAGGTCGGCGCAGTTCGTACCCGTGGGGGCGTACGAGATCTTGCCGGAGGTGCCGGAGGCCGCGGGGGATGCGGCGTACGGGTAGACGGCGACGTTGCTGATGCCGCCGGTGAAGGGGGAGTTCGCGTAGGCCCCGGAGAGCTTGAACCGGCCCAGCTGGAAGGGTCCCACGGGCGCCGGGCTGGTGGACGCCTTGTGGTGGCCGGTGGCGGCGAGGGCGCCGTTGACGTACAGGCGCATCAGCCCGGTCGTCTGGTCGTAGACGGCGGTCAGACGCGTCCAGGTGTCCAGGGCGAGGGTGGCGGCGCTGTTGGTCTCGTTGGTCTCGTCGTACGGCCAGGAGCCGCTGTCACCGTTGGCCAGGGCGAACTGCCAGACCTTCTTGTTGTGGTTGGGGAACACGAGCAGCGAGCTGTGGTTGTTCAGGTCCTGGCTGATGATGGCGCCGCCGCCTGCCTTGGCCTTGACCCAGGTGCTGATGGTGAAGCTGTTGCGCGTGTCGATCACCGGGGCGGCCGTGGTGA
This sequence comes from Streptomyces sp. NPDC057010, assembly GCF_042673805.1. Lineage (NCBI taxonomy): Bacteria > Bacillati > Actinomycetota > Actinomycetes > Kitasatosporales > Streptomycetaceae > Streptomyces > Streptomyces sp. NPDC057010. Next base: position 104,989 of record NZ_JBHUSC010000013.1, read on the forward strand.
TCGACGAGCCGGTGCCGTTGAAGGAGGCGTAGGCCGAGTCGCGCCCGCCGATCTTCTCGGTGGGCCAGGTGATGCCGGCCGCGGTGGCGGGGAAGTTGCCGACCGCGCTGGGGGTGGTCGCGCCGGTCTGGCCGGTCAGCTTCCACTGGGCCTTGGGCATGTTGAGGTTGCCCAGGGTGATGGTCGCGGTGTCGAAGCCGGTGACGGTCGGGTTCGCGCCCGCCGTGCCGGTCCCGTTGAAGGCGACGAGCTGCTGGTTGGCGTCGACGGCCCACAGGTCGGGGAGGCCGTCGCCATTCAGGTCGCCGTTCGAGCCGGCGCGCGGGTAGGCGGCCGGGTCGATGCGGCCGGTCAGCGGACCCGCGGCGGGGTCGGTGAAGCCGGTCAGGTCCGGGTCGTCGGCCGTGCCCTTCACCGAGAAGGCGTGGAGGCTCCCGTCGGTCTTGGAGCGGGCCCACAGGGTCGGGAAGGCGGTGCCCTGGGCCCGGCCCGGGGCGATCAGCTCGTAGCCGTCCCAGCGCTGGTCGTTGGCGGAGAGCAGGATCGCCTTGGCCGCCAGCTGGTTCGTGGAGCCGGCGACGCCGAGCCACAGGCGCCCGTTCTCGACGAACAGGAGGGACGTGCGCGGGAGCGCCCCGTCGCCGTCCGGCGTGTCGCCGTTGGGGGAGCCGAAGGCCGCGATCTGCGAGACGTTCGCCCAGTTGGTGCCGTACCCGTGCGCGGCGCAGTCGATGGTGGTGCCCGCCGGGTTGGTGCAGCCGGACGGCTTGGTGATCGTGGCCGCCGCCTGGGTGTCGAACAGCCCGGCGCCGTTGTTCGTGTAGAGGTGGAGGCTGGTGTTGCCCGGCTGGTGGGCGATCAGGTCGTCGACGTCCTTGAAGCCGAGGCTGCCGCGGTGCGTGATCTGGATGCCGTTCCAGCCGTTGTTGCCGGGAGCGGGCTTGATGCGTGCGTTGGGCGCCGCGGCCGGGTCGGTGCCGCCGCCGATCTGGCGGAGGCTGCCCGCCGTGTCGGGCAGGAGGACGTCGGCCTTCTTGTCGCCGTCGGCGTCGCCGAAGATCGGGGCCGGGCTGTTGGGGTTGGACGGGGCGTAGTAGCTGTACGCGACGGGCTGCGAGAGGTTGCCCGCGACGTCCTGGGTCTGGAGGTACACGAAGTTGGTGCCCCAGCGCTGCGGGGTGACCTTGATGGTGGCCGCGCCGCCCACGAGCTTGGTGACGCCCGGGTCGGTGTCGGTGCACTTCCAGTTGGTGGCCGCGGCCTTGACCGGGTCGGTGGTCCACCGGGCGCAGGCCATGCCGGAGCTGCGGCCGCCGGCGGCCGGGGCCGGGTCGGTGCCGGTGAGGGTGAAGAGGCCCTCCTGGCCGACGAGCTTGGGGTGGCCGCCGATCGTGCCGGACTCGGGGAAGTCGGTGGAGCTGACGGCCGCGGTCGGCGGGGTCCGGTCGACGCGGAAGAAGCACCAGTCGCTGTCGCCGCTGGTGAGCGTCTCGTCGGTGGTGCGCGAGGTCCAGCCGTACTGGTGGCCCTCGTTCAGCCGGCCGATGTCGACGGTGGCCGGCCCGTAGCTGCCGTTCCAGTTGGTCGAGGCGTAGTAGGTCTTGCCGCCGTCGTCGTCGTCCCAGTACTGGAACGTGGTCATGAGCTGGCGGTTGGTGGCCGAGTACGTGTTGCTGGTCAGCGTGATGTTGGTGTTCGCGCCGACCCAGCCCGGGTTGTCCCACGGGTGGGCGGTTCCCGGCGTGAAGCAGTCGGCGTAGGAGGCGGTGTCGGCGAAGCCCGGGGTGGGAGACGTACGGGGCCACCAGATGGTGGGCTTGATGTCGTACGTGATCTTGATGTGCGGGGTGTTGGAGAACCGCTGCCGGTAGTACATGTTGCCTTCGTCGTCGGGCGCGAGGCCGAACGTGAAGTTGCCCCACTTGTCCCGGGCGGCGGCCTCCATCTGACCCTTGACGTCGAAGGAGATCTCGCCGGACCCCTTCATCCAGGTGATGCCGATCTTGGAGCATCCCGCCATGGTGGAACCGGTGCCGCAGGGCTGGCGGTTCCAGCTGGTGGGGCTCGAGATCGGGGGGGTCCAGTACAGGCCCATCGGGGTCGAGGTGGTGGGGCTGGAGGAGGCGACGACGGTCGCGTACAGCCGGGCGTCGAGGACCACCGCGCCGTGGATGACGGAGTTGATCCCGACCTGGAAGTAGGCGCGCTCCTTGCCCTTGCGCGTGCAGGTCGAGTAGCCGCAGTAGCCGGTGGCGGGCTTGTCCTGGCCGTCGGCGGTGCCGTTGTACTCGTTGGTGTCCGGGTACGCCTCCTGGACCTGGGACCAGGCCTGGGTGCCGTTGTCGACGTCAGGGTTCCAGCCCGGGTCGATGTACCAGGGGCCGGTGCCCTTGCCGAGGACGGCGGTGTCCGGGACGAGCTGGATGGTCTTGGAGTCGGTCGTCGTGCCGATGGCGGCGACGGCCGCGGCCTGGCCGGGGCCGTCCGCGCTGGAGACCGGCGGCTGCTCCGCGGCGGGCGCCGCGGCGGCCGGGGCTTCGGCGGCGGGCGCTTCGGCGCCGTCCGCCGCCGCGAGGCTGCGTGCCGTACCGGACTTCGCGGCCGGGGCCTGCTCGGCCGCTGCCGGGGTGGTCGCCGAGTCCCACATGAGGGGCGTGGGGGCGGTGAAGCGGGTCTTGCCCCGGTCGTCGGTGGCCTTGAGGTTGCCGGCCTTGTCCGCGGTGACGGTGAGTCCGTCGGCTTCGACGGCGAGCTGGAGCTTCTTGACGGCCGGGTCGGCCGCGGCCTGCGCGGTGCGGACGACGAGGACCTGGCGCCAGCCGCCCGCGGGGGTGGCGGTCAGCCGGAGGTCGACATCGGGCAGGACGCCCTTGTACAGGGCGCTGTCGCCGCCCAGCTGCGGCTTCGGCAGCGGGAAGGGGGCCTTGAGGGACAGCTTCCTGCCGTCGGCGGTGGTCATGGTGGCCATCGGGCCGGTGCCGCCGCCGGAGAAGCTCAGCTTCGAGGCGGAGGCGGTGGGCGTGACGGTGCCGTCCGCGTTGGTACGGAGGGTCGCGTCGAGGCCGCGCCACTTGCCGTCCGCTCCCTTGACCCGCTGGGCGACGGGGGCGGTGTCGGTGGTGAACGTGCCGTCCGGGTTGGCGACGGTCATCGCGTTGCCGGTCGTCAGCTCGTCGACGGCGACCTGCTTCTTCGTCTTCTTCGCCTGGGACTTGGCGTTCTCGAGGGCCTTGGCCGTCGCGCCCGGGGCCCCCGGGTTGCCCTTGGCGGTGGGCCAGGCGGTGTTCGCCGGGCCGTGGCCGCGGCCGGACGCGTCGTCCGCGAGGGCCGGCTGTCCGGTGAGGAGGCCGGCTCCGAGGGCGAGTGCGACGGCACCGGCGACGGGGAGTGCCGCGACACGGGAGGCCCGTCGTCGGCGGGGGCCGGAGCCCGGCCCCGGTATCCAGGATGGAAGTAGTGACGGCCTCACGGTGGCGGGTCCTCGCTGTGACGGTGGGAAGTGAAACGACGTAAGTCAGGCGCACATTCTCTTCACTTGCGCAATGTGTCAATAAAACGAGAGCTCGTGATGCCCCATTTGCCACGGGTGGGTGCAGCATGTCCGGCGAGTGATGTTGGTCATGTAAGGATCTTTTAAGAAAACTCTGTACGTGGCGCAAAACCGATCTCTACAGTGCGTTCGATTCGGGCTCAGACCGTCCGTTCGTCATGCCATTTTTTGCACATGTGGGGGATTTCGTTGTTTCGTCGGGCTGGTTACTTCGAGCGCTCGCGCGCGGGACGGTCGCGCGTAGCGGTCGTCTCCGTGCTCGCGGTGCTCCTGTCGGGCCTGGGGCTTCCCCTGGCCGAGGCGGCTGACAAGCCGCCCAAGGTGTGGGTGCCACCGAACACACCCCTGTCCCAGACCAAGCCGGTCAAGGGCTCCAGCGCGAAGCCGTCGGCAAAGCGGACCGACTCCGGCCGGAAGTGGGCACCGGAAGCGAAGGGCAAGCTTCCGGCCGGAACCGCATCCGTTGACCTGCACAATCCGGCCGCGACCCGAACGGCCGCCGGGCCGGGGTCCGTTCAGGCCGGAGCTTTGCCCGTATGGGTCGCACCAGGGAAGACTGCGAAGCCTTCCGCGGGCACCGCTCCGGGTGCCGCGGCGCAGAACGCGCCCGGCACCCAGGGCGGCGGCGCCCTCACCGTCGAGGTGAAGGACGCGGACCGCACCAGGGCCGCCGGCGTCAACGGCGCCCTCGTCGCCCTCACGGACCCGGCCGGCAGCGCCCCGTCGGGCACGGTGAAGGTCGGCCTCGACGTCTCCGCCTGGGCCACCTCGGCCGGCGCCAACTGGGCGGACCGCGCCCGGGTGGTCCAGCTGCCGACCTGCGCCCTGACCACCCCGGGCGCCAAGGGCTGTACGACGCGTACCCCCGTGGCCTCGCACCGGGACTCCACCTCCGGACTCCTCGTCGCCGAGGTCGAGGCCCCGAAGAGCGCCGCCGCGGCCCCCGCGGGCTCATCCCTGCTGAAGTCCGCGCCGCAGACGGCGCCGCAGTCCGAGCAGCAGTCCGCGACGCAGGCCGCCCCCGCGAGCGCCCCGCAGATGCTCGCCCCCCAGGGCGTGGCCCTGGCCGTGGAGGCCGGCCCGTCGGGCGGGAGCGGTGACTTCTCCGCGACCCCGCTGCTCCCGTCGGCCTCCTGGCAGGCCGGCTCCAACGCCGCGAACTTCACCTACGGCTACACCGTCGAGGTCCCGTCCTCCATCGCGGGCGCGGGCCCGGACGTGGCCCTGGGCTACGACTCCTCCGCCATCGACGGCCGTACGGCCTCGACGAACAGCCAGGCCGGCATGTTCGGCGAGGGCTGGGAGTGGAGCCCCGGCTCGATCTCCCGCTCGTACAAGGGCTGCGGGGACGCGGGCATCAAGGACTCGGGTGACGAGTGCTGGGGCGGCGACATCCTCTCCCTCTCGCTCGCGGGTCACGCGGGTCAGATCGTGCGCGACGACACGACGTGCCAGTACCACCTCCAGGGTGAGGACGGTACGAAGATCGAGCGGCTGACCGGCCAGCGCAACTCGGCCTGGAAGGGCGAGGGCTTCAGGGTCACCACGACCGACGGCACCCAGTACTACTTCGGCTCGAACCGCCTGCCGGGCGGTGACGGCACCGACCCGGAGGCGAAGTCGGTCTCGACGGTCCCGGTGTACTTCAACAGCGGGCAGGACAGGTGCCTGGGCGCCGAGACCCCGGCCAACGGCACCTGGCAGCAGCTGGGCTGGCAGTGGAACCTCGACTACGTCGTGGACCCGCACCAGAACCTGGTCTCCTACCGCTACGAGCAGGAGAACAACTACTACGGGCGCGGTGGCGGCCAGAACAACGGCACCGGCACCAACACCCAGTACCAGCGCGCCTCGTACCCGACCTGGATCGGCTACGGCCAGCGCCTCCCGGAGCAGATAGCCGCCAAGGGCGCCGCCAAGCCGGCCGCCCAGATCGTGCTCAAGAACGCCGAGCGCTGCGTCGTCATCGGGACGGTCACCTGCACCGACCCGGCCCAGCGCACCAAGGCCAACGCCAAGTCCTGGCCCGACACCCCCGTCGACCAGGAGTGCCCGGCCACCGGCCAGTGCCTGAACCTCTCGCCGACCTACTTCACGACGAAGAAGTTCACCCAGCTCTACAGCGAGGTGTGGACCGGCACCGCCTGGCGCAAGGTCGACTCCTACGCCTTCAAGCAGTCCTTCCAGGACCCGGGCGACGGCACGTCCCCGACCCTGTGGCTCGACTCGATCCAGCGCACCGGCTCCAACGGCAAGACGGCGCAGACCCTCCCCGAGGTGACGTTCCAGCCGCTGCAGATCGCCAACCGCGTCGACGGCGTCGTCAAGCGCCCGGACGGCACCGAGGCCTCGGCCCCGGCCTACAACCGCCCGCGCATCCAGACGATCACCACCGAGACCGGTGGCCGCATCAACGTGGTCTACAAGGCCGCCGAGTGCTCGCGCGTCAGGGGCACCATGCCGTCCTCCGAGGACGGCAACACGATGGCCTGCATGCCGGTCAAGTGGTACCTGCCCGGCCAGTCCTACCCGGACCCGGTCAACGACTGGTTCAACAAGATCGTCGTCCAGACGGTCACCCAGCAGGACATGGTCGCCGGCCAGGTCACCACGGTCACCGACTACGAGTACGGCGGCGGCATCGCCTGGCACCGCAACGACTCCGAGGCCGCCGACCCCAAGACCCGTACGTGGGACCAGTTCCGCGGCTACGCCACGGTCACCACGCGCACGGGCAACGGCAACGCGGCGGACGGTGCGCGCAGCAAGTCCGTGGCCACGTACCTGCGGGGCATGGACGGCGACGTCCTGGCCAACGGCAGCAAGCGCAGCGTGAACGTCCTGGACGCGCAGGGCGGCAGCATCAAGGACGAGGACGTCCTGTCCGGCTTCGTCCGCCAGGTCGAGACCTACGACCGCGACGGCGGCACCGTCGTCGGCGACGAGGTCTCCACCCCGTGGCTCGGCGCCGTCACCGCCACCCGCGCGCAGTCCGGCGGCATGCCGGCCATCACGGCGCGGGCGATGAACACGGGCAAGGTCACGACCCGCGACAAGCTCGCCGGCGGCGCCTGGCGCACCAGTGAGCGCACGTCGACGTACGACGCCACGCTCCTCTCCCGCCCGCTCCAGGTGGACGATGTCAGTGACATCTCGAAGCCGAACGAACGCCTCTGCACCACGTTCGAATACGCGACCGGTCCGGGCGGTGCCCTGACCGAGCTGGCCTCCCGCACCCTGGTCCTCTCCAGTGCGTGCGGCCAGACGCCGACCGCCGCGAACACGGTGGGCGACACCCGCTCGTACTTCGACGGCAAGCCCCTCGGCCAGACGGGCGCCACCGCCGACCAGACGGGCATCGAGGTCCTGGAGAAGTACGACGGCACCGGCAAGCCGGTCTACCGCCTGAACTCCACCTCCACCTACGACGGCTACGGCCGCGTCACCAGCAACACCAACAAGGTCCGCACGGACGCCGCCCACCCCGGCGGCGCGGTCACCTCGACCGAGTACAAGCCGGCCACCGGCGTACTGCCGTCCGAGGTCGTCCACACCAACCCGCTGGGCTGGAAGTCCTCGACCACCCTCGACATCGGCCGCTCCCTGCCGCTGATCACGAAGGACGAGAACAGCCACGTCGGCGAGCGCGAGTACGACGCCCTCGGCCGGATCACCGCGATCTGGCAGCCGGGTCAGGAACGGGCCAACTCCTTCCTCCCGGTCCGCAAGTTCTCGTACGCCATGAACGGCACCAACGCCCCGTCGACCGCCCTGAGCCAGGCGCTCATGAAGGACGGCCAGACCTACACCTCCAGCTACACCATCTACGACGGCCTCGGCCGCGTCCGCCAGACGCAGGCCACCCCGGGGTCGGGCGTGACGGGCCGTCTCATCACGGACGCCCTGTTCGACGCGCACGGCCGCCAGGTCAAGACCAGCGCGCCGTACTACAACGACGAGCAGGACCCCTCCGCGGCCCTGTTCCTGCCGAACGGCGGCGTCAACCCGGACAGCAAGATCCCGGCCCAGCAGGTCTCCGTCTTCGACGGCATGGACCGTGTGACCGACTCGGTGTTCCAGTCCTTCGGCGTCGAACAGTGGCGCTCGAAGACCGAGTACCCGGGCGCCGACGAGGTCCGCACGATCCCGCCGGCCGGTGGCTTCGCCACGGCGACCATCACCAAGGGCCTGACCTCGGTCCTGCGCCAGTACAAGAGCAACACCCCGACGGGTGCCTACGACGAGACCACGTACGTCGGCAACATCCAGGGCCAGGAGTTGTCCCGGAAGGACTCCGCCGGCAACGAGTGGACCTCCACCTACGACCTCCTCGGCCGCAGGGTGACCACCACGGACCCGGACTCGGGCACCGTGACCAACGTCTACGACGAGAGCAAGAACCTGGTCACGGTCACCGACGCCCGCGGCAAGAGCGTGACCACCGTGAGCGACCTCCTCGGTCGCACCACCGCCACGTACGAAGGCACGGCCGTCAACCCGGCCAAGCAGGTCGGCGCCTTCACCTACGACGCCAAGGCACTCGGAAAGCCCGACACCAGTACCCGCTACGTCGGCGGCAGCACCGGTGCCGCGTACATCACCGAGGTCACCGGCTACGACGGCGGCTACCGGCCGCTCGGTGCGAAGACCACCATCCCGGCCGGGGAGGGCAAGCTCCAGGGAATCTACGAGACGACCAACACGTACAGCCCGTACGGACAGCTGGAGACCAGCACGCTTCCGGCTGTCCCGGCAGCAGGACTCAAGGCCGAGACGCTCACCTACAATGTCGACAACGCGGGCAACATGCTGGCGTTGGACGGCCTGATCGGCACCAGCCTCAGCCCGTACGTCGTGGACGTGCGCTACGACGTCTTCGGCCGGGCCATCCGCGGGACCGTCGGCAAGAGCGGCAAGCAGGTCGTGTCCACGATCGACTACGACGCGGGCACCGATCGTCCCGTCCGCAGCACACTGGACAAGCAGACGGCCGCCACGGCGAGCGTCGACGTCGTCGACTACACCTACGACAAGGCCGGCAGACTCACCTCCGTCGGGAACACGCAGGACGGCGCCGCCCGCGACCTGCAGTGCTTCACCTACGACTACCTGGGTCGCATGACGCAGGCGTGGACGGACAGCGGCACCACGAGCACGGCTCCCCAGCCCAGCGTCCGCGGTATCGGCGGCTGCACCAACAGCACCGGGCCCAGGCTCGACGGTACGGGCAAGCCGAGCGTGGGTGGTCCGGCTCCGTACTGGCAGCAGTACGAGTACGACAAGCTCGGCAACCGCACCAAGCTGGTGAAGAAGGACGTCACCGGGGCCACGGCCAAGGACACGACGGTCACCCAGACCTTCGGGGCGGGCCCCAACACCCCGTCCTCCGACCCGAAGACGGGCGGCGGCACGGGCGGTCCGCACGCGCTGATGACCTCTACGGAGACCAGCAGCACGGGCACCAAGGTCACCTCGTACACGTATGACGCCGCAGGTAACACGGCGTCCATCACCAGCACCCCGGGCACCAAGAGCCTCACCTGGAACGACCAGGGCAAGCTCGACAAGATCACCGGTACCGGTCAGAGCGCAGGTACCACCTACCTCTACGACACCGGCGGCAACCAGCTCATCCGCCGCGACCCGGGTTCGACCATGTTGAGCCTCGGCAGCGACCAGATCACCCTGGAAACGGCCACGGGCAAGGTCACCAACGTCCGTACGTACGGGGCCCCCGGCGGTCTCGCTGTCACTCGGACGACGACCGGCGGCATCTCGACCCTGGCCTACCAGGCGTCGGACCACCACGGCACCAATGGGGTGCAGTTCAACGCGTCCGACCTCGCCCAGGTCCGGCGTCCGACCGACCCGTTCGGCAATGAGCGCGGTACCCAGCCGGCGCCCGGCGCCTGGGCGGGCGACAAGGGCTTCGTCGGCGGAACCAAGGAGAAGGCCACAGGCCTCACCCTCTTGGGCGCCCGCGAATACGACCCCGCGACGGGGCGCTTCATCAGTCCTGACCCCATCATCGATGCCGACAACCCTCAGCAGTGGAACGCCTACGGATACTCCGGCAACGATCCAATCAACAAGATGGACCCGACCGGACTGAGGTACCCGTGCGAGCCGGGCGAGTGCGGCGGCAGCAGCTGGGTCTCCACGCCCCCGAGGTCCACGCCGACGGTGCCCACGCCCAAGCCCAGCGGTGGCGGCGGCGGAGGTGGCGGCGGCAGGAAGGACCTGGACGACGCCAACGCCGAGGTGACCAAGGCCAAGAAGCACCGTGAGGAGCTCGTCCACAGCGTCGTCGACCTCGTCGGTGACCTGATCGGCTTCAACGACGCCCGGGACTGCTTCACCAAGGGCGATGTGATGGCCTGCATCAACACCGCCCTGAACGCGGTGCCTTGGGGCAAGGTCTTCAAGGCGATCAAGGTAGGCATCAAGGCCTTCAAGATCTACAAGGAGATGGACAAGGCCTACGACGCCATCCACGCGGCGGAAGGCCGAGCGGCCAAGGCGATGGACGCCTTCTCGAAGGCGAAGAAGGCCGAGGACGAAGCAGCGGCCGCGGCGTCGCAGGCAGCCAAATCGGCGGACGCGAAGGCGGCCAAGGAATCAGCCAGTGACTCGGCCGGTACTGAGGCCAAGGCCGGCAGAAGTGAAGCCGACGCCGAATCGGGCAGCGGAGGATCGAGCTCCCGCAGCGGTGACTCCGATGCGGGTGCCGCCTGTCCGATCAAGCGGAACAGCTTCCCCACCGGTACCCGCGTCCAGATGGCCGATGGCACGACCAAGGCCATCGAGGACGTCGAGGTGGGCGACAAGGTCCTGGCCACCGACCCCCAGACCGGGGACACCGAGGCCAAGACGGTCACGGCCACCATCACCACCCCCGACGACAAGGAGTTCACCGACCTCACTCTGATCGACGACGCCGATCCGCGGGGTGCGTCGGTTGCCCTCACCTCCACCTCTCATCACCCGCACTGGAGCGAGACCCGCCGCCAGTGGCTCGACGCCGGCGAATTCGTCCCGGGCGAGCAGCTCCGCCGGGCCGACGGCACCACGCTCACGGTGCAGGCGACCCGCACCTATCCCTTCGCCGTCACCACGCACAACCTCACCGTCGACGGCTTCCACACGTACTACGTGCTGGCAGGCGCCGCTCCGGTCCTGGTGCACAACTGCGGCGATGACGCAGACGCCGTACACCTGAATCTGAAATACAAGGACGGGTGGAGCGCCGGTCAGATCGCCGAGGCCGACGCGAAGGTGGCCCATCTGAATGATCTCGCCGGGCAAGGGAAGCTGGTGAAGACCCAGTCGGTCCGAGTGGTCAAGGGTTCGGCGGCGGGACGGCTTCGCCGGTCGGGCGTCGACGTTCCGAGCGGTTACCATGGCGACCACATGCAGGATCTGCAACTGGGTGGTACGGATACGCTCGACAATCTTGGTCCGCTTGACGGGAGTGTGAATACCAGTCTCGGCCCACAGATTGACGCTCAGATACGAAAACTCCCGAACGGCACAAAGGTTTGTGGCGTTTCGATCTGCCAAAGGTGATCATGTACGAGAACTTTCTCTCCGCATACCCTGCGGACTCCGACGAGGCCCCTCGGCCCTTCTCGGCTCCGAAGCTTGCTGAACTCGACGGGTTCAATGAGCTGGTAAGCCTTGGTGCGGGGAAGTCGTTCGGTGGCGGAATCCTCCGAATCCACTCCGAATCCGAGATGGAGCGGGCTGCTGGTCTGATCGCTGACGGGTTCCCCGACTATGATGGTCGGGTAGCCCCGATCGCCAAGGATTGGCTGGGACGTCAGTACGCTATTCCGCTGACGGAATCGGGCTTCACCCCCAACCTTGTCCTCCTCATCGAGCCCGGGTCCGGCGAGGTATTCGAGGTCGATTGCGGACTGGAAGAGCTGTTCGACGCAGAAATGTTGGCCGATCCCGAAACCTTCCTTGCCTCCGATCTTTATGCGGAGTGGAGAGAAGTCAATTCGGAAAGCGTGGCGAGCGGTCAATGCGTCGGATTCAAGGTTCCCCTGTTCCTGGGCGGCGACGGCTCGGTCGACAACCTGGAGCTCTCCGATGAATCGGTCTACTGGTCCCTCATGGGCCAGTTGCGCACCCGGACGGCGTGAGCTCTCGCTCGCTGCCTGAGCTCGTCGGTTCCTGAGGGGCCCCGTCGAAGGAATTCCTTCGGCGGGGCCCCTCGGGCGTTCAGCCGGCCGCGTGGAGTTCGGCTTTCGGGTGGGCCGTGCGCCAGGCCTTGATGGAGAGGTTCCATTCGTCGCCCGTCAGGGCGGTGAGGGAGGCCGGGAAGAGGCCGTCCTCCTCCTTGGCGATGTGGTGGTGGAGGTCGTCCATCGCCCGGCGGAAGGAGGCTGTGCCCTCCGGTGTCGAGAGGTCGAGCTCCGTGAGGAGCCGCGACAGGTCGCGGTGTTCCGATTCCAGGGCCGCGATGTAGTCCGCGTATTCGGGGTCCGTCGACATGACCGTGAAAAGGCCGTCCTCCTCGCCCTTCCAGTGGGCGAGGAGGACGGCCTTCATGTCCGAGACGAGGGCGCGGGCCTTCGGGAGGTCGCCCGCTTCCAGTGCGCGCAGGGCGTCGCCCGCCGCGTTCGTCACCGCCTCGTGTTCGGCGATGAACTCCTTGATGAGGGGGATCTGGCGGCAGCCGCAGTAGTGGCACATTCCACCAGGATCACCCCTCCCGCGGCATTTACTCCGCTTCGCCCTCCAGGTTGCCCTCCGTGTCCAGGTAGACCTGACGCAGGGATTCCAGGACCTGCGGGTCCGGCTTCTCCCACATGCCGCGGGACTCCGCCTCCAGGAGGCGTTCCGCGATGCCGTGCAGGGCCCAGGGGTTGGCCTCCTCCAGGAAGGCGCGGTTCTCCGGGTCCAGGACGTACGTCTCCGTCAGCTTGTCGTACATCCAGTCCGCGACCACACCCGTCGTGGCGTCGTAGCCGAACAGGTAGTCGACCGTCGCCGCGAGCTCGAAGGCGCCCTTGTAGCCGTGGCGGCGCATCGCCTCGATCCACTTGGGGTTGACGACGCGGGCCCGGAACACGCGCGAGGTCTCCTCGACCAGGGTGCGGGTCTTGACCGTCTCCGGGCGGGTCGAGTCGCCGATGTAGGCCTCCGGGGCCGTGCCACGCAGGGCGCGGACCGTGGCCACCATGCCGCCGTGGTACTGGAAGTAGTCGTCCGAGTCCGCGATGTCGTGCTCGCGGGTGTCCGTGTTCTTCGCCGCGACCGTGATGCGCTTGTACGCGGTCTCCATCTCGGCGCGGGCCGGGCGGCCCTCCAGGCCACGGCCGTACGCGTACCCGCCCCACACCGTGTAGACCTCCGCGAGGTCGGCGTCCGTACGCCAGTCGCGGGAGTCGATCAGCTGCAGGATGCCGGCCCCGTACGTGCCCGGGCGCGAGCCGAAGATACGGGTCGTGGCACGCCGTTCGTCGCCGTGGACGGCCAGGTCGGCCTGGGCGTGGGCCCGGACGTAGTTGTCCGCCTCCGGCTCGTCCAGCGATGCCGCCAGCCGGACCGCGTCGTCGAGCAGCCCGATGACGTGCGGGAACGCGTCACGGAAGAAGCCCGAGATGCGCAGCGTGACGTCGATGCGCGGGCGGCCGAGCTCCGGCAGCGCGATGGGCTCCAGGCCCGTGACGCGGCGCGAGGCCTCGTCCCAGACCGGCCGGATGCCCAGCAGGGCGAGGGCCTCGGCCACGTCGTCGCCCGCCGTGCGCATCGCGCTCGTGCCCCACAGGGACAGGCCGACCGAGGCCGGCCACTCGCCGTTGTCCGTGCGGTAGCGGGTGAGGAGCGAGTCGGCCAGGGCCTGGCCCGTCTCCCACGCCAGGCGGGACGGGACGGCCTTCGGGTCCACCGAGTAGAAGTTCCGGCCCGTCGGCAGCACGTTGACCAGGCCGCGCAGCGGGGAGCCCGAGGGGCCCGCCGGGATGAAGCGGCCGTCCAGGGCGGCGACCACGTGCGCGATCTCGTCCGTGGTGCCGGCCAGGCGCGGGACGACCTCGCGGGCGGCGAAGTCCAGTACCGCCGCCACGTCCGCCGAGTACCCGGAGGCCACCGAAGCCACCGCCGACGGGTCCCAGCCCGCGTCCTCCATCGCCTGGACCAGGGCCCGCGCCTGCTCCTCGACGGCGTCCGCCGAGGTGCGGGTGGCCGCGGACTCGTCCAGACCGAGCGCCTCACGCAGACCCGGAAGGGCCGTCGTACCGCCCCAGATCTGGCGGGCGCGCAGGATCGCGAGGACCAGGTTGACGCGGGCCTCGCCCGTCGGGGCGCCGCCGAGCACGTGCAGGCCGTCGCGGATCTGCGCGTCCTTGACCTCGCACAGCCAGCCGTCGACGTGGAGCAGGAAGTCGTCGAAGCCGTCGTCGTCCGGGCGCTCCTCCAGACCCAGGTCGTGGTCCAGCTTCGCGGCCTGGATGAGGGTCCAGATCTGGGCGCGGATCGCCGGCAGCTTCGCCGGGTCCATCGCCGAGATCTGGGCGTACTCGTCCAGGTGCTGCTCCAGCCGGGCGATGTCGCCGTACGACTCGGCGCGCGCCATCGGCGGCACCAGGTGGTCGACCAGGGTGGCGTGCACGCGGCGCTTGGCCTGGGTGCCCTCGCCCGGGTCGTTGACCAGGAACGGGTAGACGAGGGGCAGGTCGCCGAGCGCGGCGTCGGGCGCGCAGGCGGCGGACAGGCCCGCGTTCTTGCCCGGCAGCCACTCCAGGTTGCCGTGCTTGCCGAGGTGGATCATCGCGTCGGCGCCGAAACCGCCGTCCTCCGCGCGCGCCTGGATCCAGCGGTACGCGGCCAGGTAGTGGTGCGAGGGCGGCAGGTCCGGGTCGTGGTAGATCGCGATCGGGTTCTCGCCGAAACCGCGCGGCGGCTGGATGAGGATCAGGAGGTTCCCGCGGCGCAGGGCCGCCAGGACGATGTCGCCCTCCGGGTTGGCCGAGCGGTCCACGAACATGTTGCCGGGGGCCTCGCCCCAGTGCTCCTCGACGCTCTCGCGCAGCTCGGCGGGGAGCTCGGCGAACCAGCGCCGGTAGTCGGCGGCCGGGATGCGGACCGGGTTGCGGGCCAGCTGCTCCTCGGTCAGCCAGTCCTGGTCGTGGCCGCCGGCCTCGATCAGGGCGCGGATCAGCTCGTCGCCGTCGCCCGAGACCAGGCCGGGGATCTCGTCGGCGGGGCCGAAGTCGTAGCCGCCGGCGATCAGGGTGCGCAGCAGCTCCACGGCGCTGGCCGGGGTGTCGAGGCCGACCGCGTTGCCGATGCGGGAGTGCTTGGTGGGGTACGCGGACAGGACGAGGGCGACCTTCTTGTCGCGGCGCTCGATGTGCCGGAGCCGGGCGTGGCGCACGGCGATCCCCGCGACGCGGGCGGCCCGCTCCGGGTCGGCCACGTAGGCGGGCAGGCCGTCCTCGTCGAGCTCCTTGAAGGAGAACGGGACGGTGATCAGGCGGCCGTCGAACTCGGGCACCGCGACCTGCGTGGCGGCGTCGAGGGGAGACAGGCCCTCGTCGTTCTCCTCCCAGGCGGACCGGGAGCCGGTCAGGCACAGGGCCTGGAGGATCGGCACGCCGAGCGCGGCGAGCGCGCCCGCGTCCCAGGACTCGTCGTCCCCGCCGGCGGAAGCGGTGGCCGGACGGGTGCCGCCCGCGGCGAGGACGGTGGTGACGACGGCGTCGACCCCCTCCAGCTCGGCCAGCAGCTCAGGCTCGGGGGCGCGCAGGGAGGACACGTAGAGCGGGAGCGCCTGCGCGTCCTGGGCCTCGATGGCATCGCACAGGGCGTGCACGAAGGCGGTGTTGCCGCTCATCTGGTGCGCGCGGTAGTAGAGCACGGCGACGCGGGGGCCGGCGGTCCGCTGCGCGGTGCGCTCCAGGGGGCCCCAGGTGGGGGCGGCGGCGGGGGGCTCGAAGCCGTGGCCGGTGAGGAGGACCGTGTCCGAGAGGAAGCGGGCCAGCTGGTCGAGGTTGGCGGGGCCGCCGTGGGCGAGGTAGCCGTGCGCCTCGGCGGCGATGCCGATGGGGACCGTGGAGGCCTCCATCAGCTGGGCGTCCGGGGCCTGTTCGCCGGTCAGGACCACGACCGGGCGGGTCTGGCCGGGGGCGAGGAGCAGGTCGAGGCCCTCCTGCCAGGCGCGGCGCCCGCCGAGGAGGCGTACGACGACCAGGTCGACGCCGTCGAGGAGGCCGGGGAGGTCGTCGAGGGGAAGGCGGGAGGGGTTCGCGAACCGGTACGGGACGGGGCCGTCCGCCGTGTTCGCTGCGCGGGCGCTGAGCAGATCGGTGTCGGACGTCGACAGCAGCAGGATCATGCGGCGGCAGGCCTTCCTCGGGGTTTCCGCGCCCCGGGCAGTGAGGACAGCGGGAGTTCCTGACTCACCCTTCGGCCGTCGGCTGCCGGGTTCACAGTGGCGGGACCGCGCCGGAATCGCACCGGGCTTCCTCCCATGTCGCCGTCCTCGGCGACGGCGGGCCGTGTGGTCCGCCGGAAGGTCATCTTAGGGGGCCTTTTCCCTGGCCGGGAGTGGGGGTGGTCGCGCGGGGGTCGGCGTGCGGTGCCGTTGCCGGGGCTCTGCCGTTGTGCTTGCGCCGGCGTGGGCCGGCTTGGGCGGGTGGGCGTCGGGTGCGGTGCCGTTGCCGGGGCTCTGCCCCGGGCCCCGCGCCTCAAACGCCGGCGGGGCTGGATTGGCCGGGCGTGGCCGGGTGGGGTGGTGACGGACACAGGTCGGGGGAGGGGAATCGTGGGTATGCTCGCCGCCATGCCCCAGCCCCCTTCCGCCGCATCGCGGGACGAACCCGTCATACGCGAGCGCGGCGACGCCTGCCCCGGAGCGCTGCGCCTGCACGCGGCCGACGACGGGTTCCTGGCGCGGGTCCGGATCCCCGGCGGGCTGCTCGACGCCGCGCAGGCCGCCGCGCTCGCGGAGGCCGCCGACCGGTTCGGGGACGGGCACCTGGAGCTCACCTCGCGCGGCAACGTGCAGTTGCGCGGACTCGCCGACGGCTGCGGCGGCGGGCTGGCCGAACTGCTAGCCGCCGTCGGGCTGCTGCCCCGGCCGAGCCACGAGCGGATCCGGAACATCGTCGCCAGTCCGCTCGCGGACCCCGCCCCGGTGCGCGCCCTGGACGAGGCGCTCTGCGCCGAGCCGAAGGCCGCCGCCCTGTCCGGCCGGTTCCTGTTCGCCGTCGACGACGGCCGCGGGGACGTGGCCGCCCTCGACCCCGACGTCACCCTGCTCGCGCAGCCCGGCGGCCGGGTGCTGGTCCGGCTCGGCTCGGCGCCCGACGCCGTCGAGGTGGCCGCCGGCGATGCCGCGCGGGCCGGGCTGGAGGCAGCCCTCCACTTCCTCGACGCCGCGGCCGCCGCCGGGACACGGGCCTGGCGGATCGCCGAGCTGCCCCCCGAACACGCCCTGGAGGGAAGCCGGTTCGCGGACCGGCTCGCAGCGTGCGGCATGCGCGCGCGGTACGTTGCCGACGCGCCCCGGCCGTACGCGGACCCGCCCGCGGCCGGCGTGCACGGGGACGCGCTCTGCGTCCTGGTCCCCCTCGGCCGGCTGAGCACCGCCCAGTGGCGCGCCCTGCCCGGCGAACTGCGGATCACGCCCTGGCGCAGCATCCTCGTCACCGGCACCACCGCCCGCCCCGCCGGGCTCGTCACCTCGCCCGACAGCCCCTGGGAGTCCGTCACCGCCTGCACCGGGCGCCCCGGATGTGCCAAGTCCCTCGCCGACGTACGCGCCGACGCGCGGGCCGTCGCCGAGCGGGCGCGGGGCCCGCTGCCCGTGCACTGGTCCGGCTGCGAACGCCGCTGCGGGCACCCGCGCGGCACCGCCTGGGTGGACCTGGTGGCCACGCCCGACGGGTACCGGCTCGGCACGGACCCGGTGGCACGCAACGAACTCGCCGCGGCCCTCGCCGCCGCCCGCAACCAACCCCCAGTGTCCGAAGCCGCAGTGAAGAAATGAGCGAGTACACCGTGTTTGAGTACGAGAAGGACGGCGCCGCGATCTACCGCCAGTCCTTTGCCACGATCCGCGCCGAGGCGGACCTCTCCGGGCTGCCCGCCTCCGTCGCCCAGGTCGCGGTGCGCATGATTCACGCCTGCGGGATGACCGACCTGCCCAAGGACCTCGGCTACACCCCGGAGGTCGTGCTGCGCGCCCGCGCCGCGCTCCACGCCGGTGCGCCGATCCTCTGCGACGTGCAGATGGTCGCCAGCGGGGTCACCCGCAAGCGGCTGCCCGCCGACAACGACGTGATCTGCACCCTCTCCGACCCGGCCGTTCCCGCACTCGCCGCGAAGATGGGCACCACGCGCAGCGCCGCCGCCCTCGAAGTCTGGCGTGACCGGGGCCTGTTGGAGGGTTCGGTGATCGCCGTCGGCAACGCGCCGACCGCGCTCTTCCGGCTGCTGGAGATGATCGAGGAGGGCGCACCGCGCCCGGCCGCCGTCATCGGCGTCCCCGTCGGCTTCATCGGCGCCGCCGAGTCCAAGGACGCCCTCGCCGAACACCCCTCGGGGCTCGACCACTTGATCGTACGGGGCCGTCGCGGCGGCAGCGCCATCGCGGCCGCCGCCGTCAACGCGATCGCGAGCGAGGAAGAATGAGCGACATCGCCAAGGGGCGGCTGTACGGGGTCGGGCTCGGGCCCGGCGACCCCTCCCTGATGACCCTGCGCGCCGTCGAGGTGATCGGCGAAGCCGATGTCGTGGCCTACCACAGCGCCCGCCACGGCCGTTCGATCGCCCGCTCGATCGCCGCGAAGCACCTGCGCGCGGACCACGTCGAGGAGCCGCTGGTCTACCCGGTCACCACCGAGACCACCGACCACCCCGGCGGCTACCAGGGCGCGATGGAGGAGTTCTACGAGGCCGCCGCCGCCCGCCTCGCCGCGCACCTGGACGCCGGCCGCACCGTGGCCGTACTCGCGGAGGGCGATCCGCTCTTCTACAGCTCCTACATGCACATGCACAAGCGGCTCGCGGACCGCTACGAGACCGAGGTCATCCCCGGCGTCACCTCCGTCAGCGCCGCCGCCGCCCGGCTCGGCACCCCGCTCGTGGAGGGCGAGGAAGTACTGACCATCCTCCCCGGCACCCTGCCCGAGGAGGAGCTCACCGCCCGCCTCGCCGCCACCGACTCGGCGGTCGTGATGAAGCTCGGCCGGACCTTCCCCGCCGTGCGCGGCGCGATGGAGAACAGCGGCCGGCTCGCCGAGGCCCGCTACGTCGAGCGCGCCACCATGGAAGGGGAGCGCACCGGCCGGCTCGCCGACACCGACCCCGAATCGGTGCCGTACTTCGCCGTCGCCGTGGTGCCCAGCCGGATCGGCAACCCGGGCAGCGTCCCCTCCGGCCCCGGCGAGGTCGCCGTCGTCGGCACCGGCCCCGCGGGCCCGCTGTGGCTGACCCCGCAGACCAGGCGCGCCCTCGCGGACGCCGAGGTGCTGGTCGGCTACACGACCTACCTGGACCGGGTGCCGGTGAAGCCGGGCCAGATCCGGCACGGCTCCGACAACAAGGTGGAGTCGGAGCGCGCCGAGTTCGCCCTCGACCTGGCCCGCCGCGGACAGCGCGTCGCCGTGGTCTCCGGCGGCGACCCGGGGGTCTTCGCCATGGCCACCGCGGTCCTGGAGGTCGCCGGGCAGGCGGAGTACAAGGACGTGCCCGTACGGGTCCTGCCGGGCGTCACCGCGGCCAACGCGGCGGCCGCCGCGGCCGGTGCGCCGCTCGGCCACGACTACGCCACCCTCTCCCTCTCCGACCGGCTCAAGCCGTGGGAGGTCATCGCGGAGCGGCTGCGCGCCGCCGCCGCCGCGGACCTGGTCCTCGCCCTGTACAACCCCGGTTCGCGCAGCCGGACCTGGCAGGTGGCCAAGGCCCGCGAGCTGCTGCTGGAGCTGCGCTCGCCCGCGACGCCGGTGGTCGTCGCGCGCGACGTGGGCGGACCGGAGCAGTCGGTGCGGATCGTCACCCTCGCCGAACTGGAGCCGTCCGAGGTGGACATGCGGACGCTCCTGCTGATCGGCTCCTCCCAGACGCAGGTCACCGAACGGCCCGACGGGTCGCGGATCACGTGGACGCCGCGCCGCTACCCGTGACCCCGACCGGGTGAGGCGGTGTCGAAAGCCCGGGTGCCCGGGGCGGTGAACGCCCCGGGCACCCGGGCTTTGCGGGTCCGCTGCCCGCTACGCGCCGGCCAGCCAGTCCAGGGCCGCGGCCACCGAGTCCGCCTCCGGTACGCCCGCCGGGACCGCGGGGCGGCGTACGACGAGGACCGGGATGCCGGCCTCGCGGGCCGCGGCGAGCTTCGGGGAGGTCGCCGAACCGCCGCTGTCCTTCGTCACCAGTACGTCGATCCGGTGGCGGGCGAGCAGCGCACGCTCGTCGTCGAGGGTGAACGGGCCCCGGTCCAGCAGGACTTCGAGGCGCGGCGGCACCGGCGCGGCCGGGGGGTCCACCGAACGCACCAGGAACCAGGTGTCGGTGAGGTGCGCGAAGGTGTGCAGGCCCATCCGGCCGGTGGTCAGGAAGGCCCGCCCGCCGAGGCCGGGCAGGACCGCCGCCGCGTCCGCGAGGGAGTCGGCGAAGGTCCAGTCGTCGCCGGGGCCGGGCGTCCAGCCGGGGCGGCGCAGCGCCAGCAGCGGGACGCCCGAACTCGCGGCGGCCTCGGCGGCGTTGAAGCTCATGCGCTCCGCGAACGGGTGGGTGGCGTCGACCAGGTGGGTGACCCGGTGCGCGCCGATCCAGGCCGCGAGGCCGGCCGGGCCGCCGAAGCCGCCGATCCGGGTCTCACCCGGGGGCAGTACGGGTGCGGCGACCCGCCCCGCGAGCGAGGTCGTCACGCGCGGCGGCCCCGGCGCCGTGGCCAGTTCCTCCGCGAGGCGGCGGGCCTCCGTCGTACCGCCCAGGATCAGTACGTGGCGGGTCGGCAGCGAGCCCTGGTCAGCAGGCATGCCGGTCGCGCTCGGGGGAGTACAGGTGGCTGTCGCGGAACTGCTCCGCGCCCAGCGTGCGGCCCACCACGATGACCGCGGTGCGGACCAGGCCGTGTTCCTTCACCCGGGCGGCGATGTCGGCCAGCGTGCCGCGCAGGATCAGCTCGTCGGGGCGGCTGGCCATCGCCACCACCGCCACCGGGCACTCGGCCCCGTAGTGCGGCAGCAGTTCGTCGACGACGCGGTCCACGTAGCGGGTGGCCAGGTGCAGCACCAGCAGCGCGCCGCTGCGGCCCAGCGTGGCCAGGTCCTCGCCCGGCGGCATGGGGGTGGCCTGCTGGGCGATCCGGGTCAGGATCACGGTCTGGCCGACGGTGGGCACGGTCAGCTCCCGCTTCAGCGCGGCGGCCGCCGCCGCGAAGGCCGGGACGCCCGGGACGACCTCGTAGGGGATGCCGGCCGCGTCGAGCCGCCGCATCTGCTCCGCGACCGCGCTGAAGATCGACGGGTCGCCGGAGTGCAGCCGCGCCACGTCCTGGCCCGCCGCGTGCGCCCGTACGCACTCGGCGATGATCTCGTCCAGGTTCAGCTGCGAGGTGTCGACCAGCCGGGCGTCCGCCGGGCACTCGGCCAGCAGTTCGCGCGGGACGAGGCTGCCCGCGTACAGGCAGACCGGGGCGGCGGCCAGGGTCCGGGCACCGCGCACCGTGATGAGGTCGGCGGCGCCGGGGCCCGCGCCGATGAAGTACACGGTCATGTCTGATCCTTCTCGTTCGGGTCGTTCGACGGCTTCGTCACGGACCACTGGGTGACCGGCATCGCCTGACGCCAGCCCGTGAAGCCGCCGACCGGCACGGCCTGCGCGACCGAGAGCTTCACGAGCTCGCCGCCGTGCCGGCGGTAGCGGTCGGCGAGGACCGCCTCCGACTCCAGGGTGACGGTGTTGACCACCAGCCGGCCGCCGGGGGCCAGCGCCGCCCAGGCGGCGTCGAGCAGCCCCGGCGCGGTCAGGCCGCCGCCGATGAACACCGCGTCGGGGGCGGGCAGTCCGGGGAGGGCCTCCGGGGCCGCGCCGACGACCACGCGCAGGCCCGGCACGCCGAGCGCCGCCGCGTTGCGGGTGATCCGGGCCGCCCGCTCCGGTACGCGTTCCACGGCCACCGCCCGGCACGAGGGGTGCGTCCGCATCCACTCGATGCCGATGGAGCCGGAGCCGCCGCCGATGTCCCACAGCAGCTCGCCGGGGGCCGGGGCCAGCGCGCACAGGGTCGCGGCCCGGACGCGGCGCTTGGTGAGCTGGCCGTCGTGCTCGTACGCGGTGTCCGGCAGGCCGGGGGTCGCGCCGAGCCGGGGGGCCGGGTGGGAGGCGTCGCGGCGGCACTCCACGGCCACCACGTTCAGGGGATCGCCCGGCGGGTGGTCCCAGCCGTCGGCCACGCCCTCGTACGAGTCCTCGCGCTCGGAGCCGAGCTGCTCCAGCACCCGCATCCGGCTCGGGCCGAAGCCCCGCTCTCGGAGCAGAGCAGCGATCTCGTTCGGGGACAGCGCTCCGGCGCTGAGCACCAGCAGCCGCCGCCCCTCGTACAGGGCGGCCGCGAGCCTGGCCACCGGCCGGCCGACGACCGTGAGTACCTCGGTGTCCTCGACCGGCCAGCCCAGGCGGGCGCAGGCGTAGGAGACGGAGGAGGGGTGCGGGTGCACGCGCAGGAACCGCGGCCCGAGCTCCTCGGCGAGGGCGCGGCCGATCCCGTAGAACATCGGGTCGCCGCTCGCGAGCACCGCGATCCGCCGGCCCGCGTGCTCGGCCATCAGCTTCGGCACGGCCGGCCGCAGCGGGCTCGGCCACGCCACCCGCAGCCCGGCGCAGTCGGCGGGCGGCAGCAGGTCCAGCTGGCGCGGCCCGCCGATCAGGACCTCGGCGCCGGACAGCGCGGACCGCGCGGCGGCGGTGAGCCCGGCCCAGCCGTCGGCGCCGAGGCCGACGACCGTCACGGGTATGGGGGGCGGTGCGGAGCTCACTGCGCGGTACCTCGGAACGGGATGGGGAAGCGGAACACGGATGCGGATCCGCAGCCTACTGGCCTGCGCCCGCGGGCACCGCTGCCGACCCCCACTGCCGATGCCCGGGCCATGCGTCTACCCTCGGTAACCCACCGTGTCGCGAGGGAGCTGCCATGCCCGGCTGGAACGCCACGAACATCCCCGACCAGAGGGGCCGGACCGCCGTCGTCACCGGAGCCAACAGCGGGATCGGCTACGTGGCCGCCCGCGAGCTCGCCCGGCGCGGCGCCGCCGTGGTGCTGGCCTGCCGCAGCGCGGCGCGAGGCCGGGCCGCCGTGACCCGGCTGAGCGGCGAAGTACCGGGCGCGAAGGCGGAGTTCGCCGAGCTCGACCTCGCGGACCTGGCGTCCGTACGGGCGTTCGCGAAGGCCTTCGGCGAGCGGCACGCAGCCCTGGACCTGCTGATCAACAACGCCGGCGTGATGGCCCTGCCGTACGGGCAGACGGCCGACGGCTTCGAGACCCAGTTCGGCGTCAACCACCTCGGCCACTTCGCGCTGACCGGACTGCTGCTGCCCCGGCTGCGGGCGGCCGCCGCCGGGGCGCGGATCGTCAACGTCTCCAGCGGCTTCCACGCGCTGGGCGACGTAGACCACGACGACCTGGCCTTCGAGCGCGGCTACCGGCGCTGGATCGCCTACGGCCGCTCCAAAACGGCCAATCTGCTCTTCACGCACGAACTGTCCCGCCGCTTCACCGCCGCCGGATCCACCATCGTCGCGGCCGCGGCCCACCCCGGCTACTCCTCCACCAACCTCCACGCCGGCGCGACGGCGGACGGCAGCACGCTCTACGCGCGCGGGGTCGCGCTCGCCAACGACGTCATCGCGCAGCCCGCCGCCGGGGGCGCACTGCCCACGCTGTACGCGGCCACCGCGCCCGGAGTGCGGCAGGACGCGTTCATCGGTCCGCGGTTCGGCTGGCGCGGCGCGCCCGCCCGCTCGTGGCGGGCCGGATGGACCCTCGACGACACGTCCGGTGAACGGCTCTGGGCGGCCTCCGAGAAGCTCACGGGAGTCTCGTACGGCTCCCTGCCGCGCTGATCCGCCGCGCACGGAACGGCGGAGGACCGCCGTACCCGTCCGGGCGCCCCGCCCGTGAGCCCGTCCGCCCCCGGCACGCCTCAGGGCGCCCCGGGGACGGGCGTGACCGGAAGCCCCCGGGCGGGGACACTCGGCGGCATGGACGACGACGGTAAGGACAACCACCCAGCAGCCCGCCCCGGTCAGCCCTGCCCGTGCTCCGGCTCCGGGCGCAGGGACCGCCAGATGAGGTCGGGAAGATGGCGGGCGGCCTCGGTGAGGTCGATCTCGTAGGTGCTGGACAGCCAGCGGCGCGCGGCCTCGGTGAGCGGGCCCATGACCATCACCTCGATCACCGGCGCCGGGAGCGGGGCGATCTCACCGCGCTCCACGCGCACCCGCAGCCAGTCCATGATGGCCGCGAACTTGGCCGCCTTGGCCGCGCCGATCTCCTCGGCGTGCGCCACGAGGTAGCCGGAATAGGCCGAGGCGTGCAGGAACAGCGCCACGTCGCGGTGCTCCTGGGTGAAGCGGAGGTAGGACGTCACCCACGACCGCAGGCCGGTGCGCGCCGTACGGCACCGGTTCAGGGCGGCGACCATGTCGTCGCACAGCATGTCCATGCACCGGATGTACAGGGCGGCGGCGAGGCCGTCGAAGCTGCCGAAGTGGTGGTAGAGGCTGCCGAGGCTCACCCCGCTGGCCGAGACGACCGCGTTGACGGTGAAACCCTGCTGGCCGGACTCGGCGAACACCCGGAGCGCGGCGGTGAGGAGGAGGTCGACGGTCGCTTCGCCGCGTTGCTGCTTAGGAGACATGTTCCGGTCC
The DNA here is from genome assembly GCF_042673805.1 of Streptomyces sp. NPDC057010. NCBI lineage: Bacteria > Bacillati > Actinomycetota > Actinomycetes > Kitasatosporales > Streptomycetaceae > Streptomyces > Streptomyces sp. NPDC057010. Next base: position 129,426 of record NZ_JBHUSC010000013.1, read on the forward strand.
CGTCGGTGTCGAGCGCGTGCGTGTGGCGGAGAGCCTAGCAACCCGCTAACTAGAGGGTGTTTCTAGAAAACCACTCCACGCCACAGTCGGGCACCACACCCGGACACCCGCGCCCTAGACGCGGTTCGGGGGCTTGGTGGCGCGCTCGTACAGGGCGCGGACGCCGTCGTCGAAGTAGCTGCTGTACGAGGTCTCGTCGTCTCCGCCGCCGTCGCGCCCGCCGATCACGCCGATCAGCGTGCGGCCGTCGGTCAGCACCGGGCCGCCGCTGGTGCCGTTGGGGACGTCCGCACAGTCGATCCGCAGCTGCGTCGGCCCCGCCGCACGGGCGGTGTTGCGGCAGTCCAGCGGCTGCTCGGAATCGTTCGGATAGCCCACGACCCGGGCGGGCAGGGGCAGTTCGGGCCGGAAGGAGATCGTCTCGGCGCCCGTGACGTCCTCCAGCCGCTGGCCGGGGTAGCCGGGGCGGCGCAGCCGGACGAAGGCGATGTCGCGGTCGGGGTCCTGGTCCTCGGTCCAGCGGGGGTCCACGTCGATCCGCGTGGGCACCCACACCCCGTACGGGGCCACGCCGTCGCGGTAGCCGGGGGCGAAGGCGAGGTTCGTGCGGAAACCCGCTCCGTACACGCAGTGGGCGGCGGTGGCGATGAGGTCGCCGCCGGGGGAGTGGACCACGACGGCCGAGCAGTGGTGATCGGGATCCCCGTCGGAGCCGGGCGAGAAGAGCGCGCCGATCGCGGGCTCGGCGGCCGCCGGCCGGGCCTCCAGGGGGTCGGAGGGCTGCCAGCCGCCCGACTTCCAGTTCACGGTGCCGCCCGCGAAGGCCTTGCCGTCCGTCGGCGGGTTCGGGTCCTCCCGGACGATCCCGTCCAGCACGGCGGCCGCGGTCCGGTCGGCCCGCTCGGGGTCCTGCTGGTAGGTGCCGAGCGCGGGATCCCCACCCGCGCGGTGGGCGGCCACGCCCCACAGCTCCCACACGTACGCGCCGCCCGCCACGAGCAGCGCGCAGAGACCGAAGAACACGGAGGCCCGTACGGCCCGCCCGCGCACGGTCTGCACCGGTGCGGTCGGCCCCGGTACGGCCCGCTCGCCTACCCCCCGCTCGCGTGCGGCCGTCCCCCGTACAGCCCGCCCGCGCACCCTGCTGAACATGTGGCACTTACTCCCGCCCCCGCTGACACCCCCGACTCTCCGTTCGATGGGGGAGCGGCGGGCGGGGTTCCCTCCGCGGAGCGTGTCCATGGTCACAGCGGCCCCCCGGCCGTCGCCCCGCCACTTCCCGGCCTTCCACCGGCCACCCAACTCCCATACTCTCCAGGCGACTTGAACCCCCACCGAGTCGACAGGAGTCGAGAGTATGAGATTGCGCAACCGGATGACCGGCGCCGTCACCGCCGCACTGGCGGCCGCCGCCCTCGCGCTGGGCACGGCCCCGGCCGGCGCCGCGGGCCCCTCGGACGACCTCCCGTACGCGGGATCGACCGGCGTGGGCGTGCACAACGCCTACGAAAAGGCCAAGTACCCCTACTTCGCGGACGCGCTGGACTCCGGCGCCGCCATGCTCGAACTCGACGTGTGGACGAACTTCTTCGGCAGCTCGTGGCGGGTCTCCCACGACAACCCCTTCGGCAACGACAGCAACTGCGAGAACGCCACCAGCCCGGCCCAGCTGCGCACCAAGTCCCGCAACCAGAACCTCGCGGGCTGCCTCTCCGACATCCGCAGCTGGCACGACGCCCACCCCGGCCACCGGCCGGTGGTCCTCAAGCTGGAGCTCAAGGACGGCTTCGCCGCCAACCTCGGCCGCGGCCCGGCCGACCTCGACGCCCTGCTCACCGGGAAGCTCGGCGACGCCGTCTACCGCCCGGGGCAGCTGGCCGCCAGCCACCCCGACCTCGACACCGCCGCCCGCGCCGGGGCCTGGCCGAGCCGGGCCGCGCTCGCCGGGAGGTTCATCGTCGAGCTGATCCCCGGCACCGTGGAGGAGGGCAACGGCTCCGACACCCTGTGGACCGACCGCGAGTACGCCACCCACCTGCGCTCCCTCGCCGCCCAGGGCCGGCTCGGCCAAGCCGCCGCGTTCCCGGCCGTCCACCGGGCCGAGGCCGGTGACCCGCGCGTGGCCCGCTACGCGGATGCCTCGCTGCGGCCGTGGTTCGTGATCTTCGACGGGGACGCCGGTGCGTATGCCGGCGGCGGCATCGACACGGGCTGGTACGACCGCAACCACTACCTGCTGATCGCGACCGACGCCCATAATGTGGCCCCGGCCATTGACGGGACGCGGCCGAGTGAGGCGCAGGCGCGGGAGCGGGTCGCCCTTTTGGCGGGGCGCCACGCCTCTGTCGTCTCCGCGGACTGGTACCCGCTGCCGCAGGTCCTCTCCACGGTCGTCCCCCGCGGCTAGCCCGCCGCCCCCGGGGCTCGGCCGCGCGCCTCGCCGGCGGGGCCGGGGTGTGCCGGGTGCGGCGCCGCTGCCGGGGCTCCGCCGCGCGCCTCGCCGGCGGGGCTGGATGTGCCGCGTGCGGCGCCGTGCCGGGGGCTCCGCCCCCGCGCCCCCGTGCCTCAAACGCCGGCGGGCTGGGGTGGTGTCCCCGGTCGGGGCCTGGACTGCCGGGGCGGTCCGTGGGGTCCCTCCGGGACGTCTCCTCGGCTCGCGCACCAAGGCGTGCTTCGACATCCTCGGCGTGGTTGCGCGCTCGTCCTGCGGGGACGCCCCTGCGCGCCCCCACTCCCCCCGCAGGCCAAGGCCCCGGCCGGATACGGGGGGAGATCACGACCGCCCCGGTGAGGGGACCCGCAGGCCCCGGCCCCGGTGAGTCAATCCACGCCCCGCGCCCGGTTGGGGGAGTTGGTTTCTCCTCGGCGCGGGTGGGGTCGGAGTGGGGCTTGGGGTGGGGACACGTAGGAGGGTCCCCGCAGGACGAGCGCGCAACCACCCTCCCCTGACGCAGCACGCCTTGGTGCGCGAGCCGAGGAGACACTCCGGAGGGGCCCCGGCCCAAGACCCGCTCCGGCCCCGCCCGACGGCACCCCCCAGCCCCGCCGGCGTTTGAGGCGAACGGGGTCCGGGGCGAAGCCCCGGCAACGGCGCCGCACCCGGAACACACCGCGGCCCCGCCGGCGAGGCGCGCGGCAGCGGCGCCGCGCCCGGGACCCCCCGGCCCCGTCCGGACGCGCTCGCCAGGACGGAGCGGCGACGCGCTCGTACGCTCGAAGACATGTCAGACGTGTACGCCGCCCGCCGGGACATGCTCCGCGAACGCTGCGCCGCCGCGGGCAACGCTGCCGCACTGATCACGCGTCCGGCGAACGTCCGCTACCTCTCCGGGGCCTCCCCCCTCGGCGCCGTCCTGCTCGTCGGGCCCACCGAGGACATGATGTTCTGCGGCCGGGCACCCACCGGCGAGGTCGACGAGGGGCGCCTCGACGACCGGCTCCGGGTCTCCGTGCTGGCGAGCTCCGGCGGGGACCCGGCCGTCGCCGCCGGGGACATGACCGCCGCGCTGCGGGCCGACTCCCTCGCGGTGGAGGAGCACCACCTCACGGTGGCCCGGCACCGGGCCCTGCGCTCCGTGGCCCCCCACCTCCGCCTCGCGGACCTCGGCACCGCCGTCGAGCAGCAGCGCCTCGTCAAGGACGAGGAGGAGATCGCCTGCCTCCGGATCGCCGCCGAGATCGCCGACCAGGCCCTCGGCGAGCTGCTGGAGTCCATCCTCGTCGGACGCACCGAACGCCACCTCGCCCTGGAGCTGGAGCGGCGCCTCGTCGACCACGGCGCCGACGGGCCCGCCTTCCCGACCTCCGTGGGCACCGGCCCGAACTCCGGCCGCAGCCGGCACCGGCCCTCGGACCGGCGCGTCGAGGAGGGTGATTTCCTCTCCGTGTGCCTCGGCGCCAACTACCGCGGCTACCGGTGCGAGATCGGCCGGACCTTCGTCATCGGCACCACCCCCGCGGACTGGCAGATCGAGCTGTACGACCTCGTGTTCGCCGCGCAGCGCGCCGGGCGGGAGGCCCTCCTGCCCGGGGCCGCCTACCGGGACGTGGACCACGCGGCACGTTCCGTACTGGACTCCGCCGGCCACGGGGAGGCGCTCGCTCCGTCGACCGGACACGGCGTCGGACTCGAAATCGACGAGGACCCGCAGCTTGCACCTACGGCAATGGGTAAACTGGACGCTTGCGTGCCGGTCACCGTCGAACCGGGGGTTCACCTCCCGGGCCGGGGAGGTGTCCGGATCGATGACACGCTCGTCGTGCGCCCCGAGGCGGACGGCGGTCCCGAGCTACTCACCATTACGACCAAGGAGCTGCTCGCGCTCTAGTCCGCTCCGCCGGACTGTGCGCGCACCCGTGGTCTTCCAGTGCAGGAGATTCCGCAACCGTGGCTTCCACGAACGACCTCAAGAACGGCATGGTGCTCAAGCTCGACGGTGACCAGCTCTGGTCCGTCGTCGAGTTCCAGCACGTCAAGCCCGGCAAGGGCCCGGCCTTCGTGCGCACCAAGCTCAAGCACGTGCTCTCCGGCAAGGTCGTCGACAAGACCTTCAACGCCGGCACGAAGGTCGAGACCGCCACGATCGACCGGCGTGACATGCAGTTCTCGTACATGGACGGCGAGTACTTCGTCTTCATGGACATGCAGACCTTCGACCAGCTGATGGTCGACAAGAAGGCTGTCGGCGACGCCGCCAACTTCCTGATCGAGGGCTTCACCGCCTCCGTGGCGCAGCACGAGGGCGAGGTGCTCTACGTCGAGCTCCCGGCCGCCGTCGAGCTCGTCATCGAGCACACCGACCCGGGCGTCCAGGGCGACCGCTCCACCGGCGGCACCAAGCCGGCCCGCCTGGAGACCGGTCACGAGATCCAGGTCCCCCTCTTCGTCAACACGGGCGAGAAGGTCAAGGTCGACACCCGCACCAGCGACTACCTCGGCCGGGTGAGCAGCTAACCGTGGCTGCCCGCAGCAACGCGCGCAAGCGCGCTTTCCAGATCCTGTTCGAGGCCGACCAGCGCGGGGTGCCCGTGCGCGAGGTCCTCGCGGACTGGATCCGCCACGCCCGGTCGGACGACCGGCAGCCGCCGGTCAACGCCTTCACGATGGACCTCGTCGAGGGTTACGCCGACAAGGTGAACCGGATCGACGACCTGATCGTCACCTACGCCGTGGACTGGGACCTCGACCGCATGCCGGTCGCGGACCGGAACATCCTGCGGCTCGGTGCCTACGAGCTGATCTGGGTGGACGACACCCCGGACGCCGTGGCCATCGACGAGGCCGTGCAGCTGGCCAAGGAGTTCTCGACGGACGAGTCCCCCTCGTTCGTGAACGGCCTGCTGGCCCGCTTCAAGGACCTGAAGCCGAGCCTGCGCCGCGAGTAGCGGCCCCCGGCGGTTCGGCGAAAAACGGAGGGCCCGCAGCACACGTGCTGCGGGGCCGGCCTTTTTGGGGGTGGTGCGGGGCGAAGCGGAAAAGGCGGGGGGCCGGGCCCCCCAGGGGGGCCCGGCACCCGCCCGGGACGGTTTTGGGGGGGCTG
>NZ_JBHUSC010000014.1:0-31947 GCF_042673805.1 Streptomyces sp. NPDC057010
CCGTCGGCATGCCCGGCCCAAATCCAGCCCCGCCGGCGTTTGAGGCGCGGGGGTACGGGGGCGGAGCCCCCGGCAGCGGCGCCGCACATCTCCAGCCCCGCCGGCGTTTGAGGCGCGGGGTCCGGGGCGGAGCCCCGGCAGCGGCGCCGCACACGAAAAAGGGCACCCCGGCCGGGAGGCCAAGGGCAGCGGCGCGGCAGGCGACAATGGCCCGGTGCTCCACGATCTCTTCCCGCCCGGGATCCAGCATGCCCTGGACCTCGCCGGCATCTTCGTCTTCGCCACCGCGGGCGCCCTCCTCGCCGTCCGCAAGAACTTCGACGTCTTCGGCATCGCCGTCCTCGCCCTCGTCACCGCCCTCGGCGGCGGCCTCTTCCGCGACCTCGTCATCGGCGCCGTCCCCCCGGCCGCCTTCGGCGAGCTCAGCTTCTTCCTGACCCCCCTCATCGCGGCCGCGATCGTCTTCTTCCTGCACCCCGAGGTCCAGCGCATCAACCGCGCCATCAACGTCTTCGACGCGGCCGGCCTCGGCCTGTTCTGCGTGACGGGCACGACCAAGGCGTACGAGTACGGCCTCGGCCTCACCGCCTCCGCGGCGCTCGGCCTGGCCACCGCCGTCGGCGGCGGCGTCCTGCGCGACGTGCTGGTCAACGAGGTGCCGTCGCTGCTCCGCGACCGCGAGATGTACGCGGTCCCCGCCGTCGTCGGCGCCTCGATGGTCGCCGTCTTCATCGGCCTCGACGTCCTCAACGGCTTCACCACCGCCGTGGCGATCGTCACCACCTTCGTGCTGCGCCTGCTCGCCATGCGCTACCACTGGCGGGCCCCACTGGCCTGGAACCGACGCTCCTCGGTGGCCGAAGAGCCGTAGAAAAAGCTACCGCTTAGTAGCCGCCGGGTGTACCGTCGTCACATGTCACACGCAGCTGCCCAGGCATCCATCGGCGACAGCGAGTTCGACCGCGACACCACCATCACCGCGCGCGCGGACGAGCCCGGGGTGTACGACACGGAACTCTCCGCAGGGTGGACGATCATCACCGCCGTCAACGGCGGCTACCTGCTGGCCCTGGTCGGCCGGGCCCTGTCGGCGGCCCTCCCGCACCCGGACCCCTTCTCCGTGTCGGCCCACTACCTGACCTCCTCGGTGCCGGGCCCCGCCGTGATCCGCACCCAGGTCGCCCGCGTCGGCCGCACCCTCTCCACCGGCCAGGCCTCGCTGTTCCAGTACGACGAGAACGGCGCCGAGGTCGAGCGCATCCGCGTCCTCGCCTCCTTCGGCGACCTCTCCTCGCTCCCGGACGACGTCCGCACCACGGCGCTCCCGCCGGTCATGCCCGCCTACGGGGACTGCCTCGGCCCGGAGGCCGGCCCGGCCCCGATCCCCGGCAGCTCCGCGATCGTCGACCGGCTCCGGCTGCGACTGGACCCGGCGACGGCGGGCTGGGCCGTCGGCGCCCCCTCGGGCAAGGGCGAGATGCGGGCCTGGTTCGAGCTGGCCGACGGCCGCGACGCCGACCCGCTCTCCATGCTCCTCGCCGTGGACGCCCTCCCGCCGACCTCCTTCGACCTGGGCCTGCTCGGCTGGACCCCGACGGTGGAGCTCACCACCCACATCCGCCGCCGCCCGGCCCCCGGCCCCCTCCGCATCTCGATCACCACCCGCAACCTGGCCGGCGGCTTCCTCGAGGAGGACGCCGAAGTCTGGGACTCCGCCGACCACCTGGTGGCCCAGTCGCGCCAACTGGCCCGCGCCCCGCGCGCGTAATCCAGCCCCGCCGGCGTTCGAGGCGCGGGGTCCGGGGCGGAGCCCCAGGGGCCCGGGCGCGGCCCGGGGCCTCACCCCGCGACCCCCGCGGAGCGGAACGGCGGCGGACGACCCCCGCGGGGCCTCGTAGAATCGGGGGATCATGGCCTACCTCGACCACGCCGCCACCACCCCGATGCTTCCGGAGGCCGCCGCGGCGATGACCGCGCAGTTCGCCGCCACGGGAAACGCATCCTCCCTCCACGCCGCCGGCCGCCGCGCCCGCCGTACCGTCGAGGAGGCCCGCGAGGCCTTCGCCGAGGCGATCGGCGCCCGCCCGAGCGAGGTGGTCTTCACCGCCGGCGGCACGGAGGCCGACAACCTCGCCGTCAAGGGCCTCTACTGGGCCCGCCGCGACGCCGACCCCGCCCGCACCCGCGTCCTCACGAGCCCCGTCGAACACCACGCCGTGCTCGACGCCGTGCACTGGCTCGCCGAGCACGAGGGCGCCCAGGTCGAGTACCTGCCCGTGGACCGCTACGGCCGCGTGCACCCCGAAGCCTTCCGCGAGGCCGTCGAGCGCAACCCCGACGACGTCGCGCTCGCCACCGTCATGTGGGCCAACAACGAGATCGGCACCGTCATGCCGGTCCACGCGCTGGCCGCCATCGCCGCCGAACACGGCATCCCGCTCCACTCCGACGCCGTCCAGGCCTTCGGCCAGCTCGACGTCGGCTTCGCCGACAGCGGCCTCGCCGCCATGACCGTCAGCGGCCACAAGGTAGGCGGCCCGTACGGCATCGGCGCCCTGCTCCTGGGCCGCGACCAGACCCCCGTCCCCGTACTGCACGGCGGCGGCCAGGAGCGGCACGTCCGCTCCGGGACCCTCGACGTCCCGGCCGTCGCCGCCTTCGCGGTGGCCGCCACCCTCGCCGCCGAGCGGCGCGAGCAGTTCGCCACCGAGATCGGCGCCCTGCGCGACGAGCTGGTCGCCGCCGTCCTCGCGGCCGTGCCCGACGCCGTCCTCGGCGGAGACCCCGTCGACCGGCTCCCGGCGAACGCCCACTTCAGCTTCCCCGGCTGCGAGGGCGACTCCCTGCTCCTCCTGCTCGACGCCCAGGGCATCGAGTGCTCCACCGGCTCCGCCTGCACGGCCGGCGTCGCCCAGCCCAGCCACGTCCTCCTGGCCGCCGGCACCGACCCCGAGCTGGCCCGCGGCACCCTGCGCTTCTCCCTCGGCCACACCTCCACCAAGGAGGACATCGCAGCCCTGTCCGCAGCCATCGGCCCGGCCGTGGAACGCGCCCGCACGGCAGGCCTCAGCTAGCGGCGGCCAGCGCCTCGCCGACCAGGCGGATGTACCGGTTCCAGTCCCAGTGGCGGCCCGGATCCGTGTGGTCGGCGCCCGGCACCTCCGAGTGCCCGAGGATGTGTCTGCGGTCCACGGGTATGCCGTACCTCCGGCAGACATCCGCCGCGAGCCGGGCCGAAGCCGCGTACATCGCGTCCGTGAAGTCCTGCGGCCGGTCCACATAGCCCACGTGCTCGATGCCGACGCTGCGCTCGTTCATCGAGCGGCTCCCCGCGTGGAAGGCCACATCCAGCTCGCGCACCATCTGCTCTATGTGGCCGTCCTGGCGGACTATGTAGTGCGCCGACGCCTTGTGCCACGGGTTCTTGAAGGCGTCCACCGAGGTCTCGAAGCCGCCCTGCGTCACATGGATGACGATCCGGTCCACGCGGTAGTCGTCCGGCCGGTCCGCCAGCCGCCAGTTCGCCGGCGAGGCCGCCGTCCAGCTCGCGCCCGCGTGGTCGAGCTCGCCCTCCTTGCGCGGCTTGGCCACCCCCGGCACCAGCCACCAGGCCCGGCGGATCTCGTCCCGGCCGGCGACCGCCGCCACCGTGAAGATGCCGAGCCCGCCGAAGAGCACGGCCCTGCGCGTCTTCCCCGGCGGCTTCTTCGCCCCGTTCCCCTTGGTCGCCAATGTGATCCACCCCCCACAGCCGATAACGCGCTGTGACCCCGCGCGGTTCCCCGTACTCTGGAAGGCGCTATGACTGAGAACCTGCCGCGCACCGCCCGCCCCCTTCGCGTCCTGGCCGCCATGTCCGGCGGCGTGGACTCCGCCGTCGCCGCCGCCCGCGCGGTCGAAGCCGGGCACGACGTGACCGGCGTCCACCTCGCGCTCTCCGCCAATCCGCAGTCCTTCCGGACCGGCGCGCGCGGCTGCTGCACCATCGAGGACTCCCGCGACGCCCGCCGCGCCGCCGACGTCATCGGCATCCCCTTCTACGTCTGGGACCTCGCCGAGCGCTTCCGCGAGGACGTCGTCGAGGACTTCATCTCCGAGTACGAGGCCGGGCGCACCCCGAACCCCTGCCTGCGCTGCAACGAGAAGATCAAGTTCGCGGCGCTGCTCGACAAGGCCCTCGCCCTCGGCTTCGACGCCGTCTGCACCGGCCACTACGCCACCGTCGTCCTGAACGAGGACGGCACCCGCGAGCTGCACCGCGCCTCCGACATGGCCAAGGACCAGTCGTACGTCCTCGGCGTCCTCGACGAGAAGCAGCTCGCCCACGCGCTCTTCCCGCTCGGCGACACCCTCACCACCAAGGACGAGATCCGCGCCGAGGCCGAGCGGCGCGGCCTGGCCGTCGCGAAGAAGCCCGACAGCCACGACATCTGCTTCATCGCCGACGGCGACACCCAGGGCTTCCTCGCGAACCGCCTCGGCAAGGCCGAGGGCGATATCGTCGACGAGTCCGGCGAGAAGATCGGCACCCACGAGGGCGCCTTCGGCTTCACCATCGGCCAGCGCAAGGGCCTGCGCATCGGCCACCCGGCCGCCGACGGCAAGCCCCGCTACGTCCTCGACATCTCGCCGGTGAACAACACCGTCACCGTCGGCCCCGTCGAGGCCCTCGACGTCACCGCCCTCACCGCGATCCGCCCCCGCTGGTGCGGTTCGACGGCCGCCGCCCCGGGCACCTACACCGCCCAGCTGCGCGCCCACGGCGGCGAGACCGAGGTCTTCGCCGAGCTGGTCGACGGCGAGCTGCGCGTCTCCTTCACCAAGCCCGTGCGCGGTGTGGCCCCCGGCCAGGCGATCGTCCTCTACGACGGCACCCGCGTCGTCGGCTCCGCCACCATCGCGACGACGACGCGGGCCACCGCGGCCGTCTGACGGGTTCCGGCTCAGGCCACCGTCAGGACGATCTTGCCGGTGGTCCGGCCGCGCTCTCCGATGCCGTGGGCCTTCGCGGCCTCCTCCAGCGGCAGGACCGTGTCGACGACCGGGCGCAGCCTGCCCTCCTCCACCAGGGCCGCGATCTGCACCAGCCCCCGGAAGTCGGGCTCGACCAGCGTCCAGCCGGTGCGGACGCCCTGCGCGTCCGCCGGTACGTCGTCCGGGGAGGGCAGGGTCACCAGGTGCCCGCCGGGCTTGAGGACCTTCAGCGAGCGTTCGCCGGTCTCCCCGCCGACGGAGTCGAGCACCACGTCCACGTCCGACACCATCTCGGCGAAGTCCGCCGACCGGTAGTCGATCAGCTCGTCGGCCCCCAGCTCGCGCAGCAGGCCGTGCTTGGCCTCGCTCGCCGTGCCGATCACGTACGCTCCGTGCGCCTTGGCGATCTGCACCGCGAGGTGGCCGACGCCGCCCGCCGCCGCGTGGATCAGCACCCGCTGCCCGGCGGTGATCCCGGCCGTGTCCACCAGTGCCTGCCAGGCGGTCAGCGCCGCCAGCGGCAGCGCGGCCGCCTGCACGTGGTCGAGGGAGGCGGGCTTGCGGGCGAAGTGCCGGGCCGGGCCCACCACGTACTCGGCGTAGCCGCCCGCCTGGCGCGGGAAGTGCGGCATCCCGTACACCTCGTCGCCCGCGCGGTACAGGGTCACGCCGGGGCCGACCGCCTCGACGGTGCCGGAGACGTCCCAGCCCACGATCGGGGTCTCGCCCCAGGCGATCAGGGCGCCGCTCGCCCGCGTCTTCCAGTCGACCGGGTTCACGCCGGCCGCGTGGACGCGCACCAGGATCTCGTTCAGGCCCGGCTCGGGCCGCTCGATCTCGGTCTCGGTCAGGACCTCGGGGCCGCCCCACTCGTTCACGACCACAGCACGCATTTCTTCTTCTCCTCGAACGGTTTCGATGTGCCTCCAGCATCGGCCGGGCGCGGCGGGCGTGGTATTGGCCGGATGGCCACTATGTGACAGGATCTGGCCATGACCGAAGTGAGTGCGGCAGGGACGACGGCAAGTGCGACGGCAGCCCGGGCGGGCGGCGCGCACGACCTGCACCGGATCGCGGTGCTCGCCCTGCCCGGCTTCCCGCCGTTCGAGCTCGGGATCCCCTCCCGGGTCTTCGGCAGCGCCGTGGACGAGGACGGCCGGGCCCTCTACGAGGTCGTCGTCTGCACCGTCGACGGCGGCCCGGTGATGAGCGACTCCGGGTTCGGCCTCCAGCCCGCCGCCGGGCCCGAGGCCCTCGCCGCCGCCGACACCGTGATCATCCCGCCCACCCACGCCATGCCCGAGCTGGTCCTGGGCGGGCCGCTGCCGCCCGAGGTGGCGGCGGCCATCGCCGGCATCCGGCCCGGCACCCGCCTGGTCTCGATCTGCACCGGCTCCTACGTGCTCGCGGCCGCCGGCCTCCTCGACGGGCGCCCCGCGACGACGCACTGGAACCTCGCCCCCGAATTCCGTCGGGCCTACCCGAGGGTCCTCCTCGACGAGGACGTCCTCTTCGTCGACGACGGCGACATCCTGACCTCCGCCGGGGTCTCCGCCGGCGTCGACCTGTGCCTGCACCTGATCCGCCGCGACCACGGAGCCGCCGTCACCAACCGCGCGGCCCGCATGTGCGTCGTCCCGCCGTGGCGCGACGGCGGGCAGGCCCAGTACATCGACCGCCCGGTCCCGGAACCCACCGTCGCCACCACCACCGCCACCCGCGCCTGGGCCCTGGAGCGCCTCGCCGAGCCGATCGCCCTCGCGGAGCTCGCCGCCCACGCCCGGATGAGCCTGCGCACCTTCACCCGCCGCTTCCGCGACGAGGTCGGCATGACCCCGGTCCAGTGGCTCACCACCCAACGCCTGGAGATCGCCCGCCACTTGCTGGAGTCCAGCGACCTGCCGGTCGACCTCGTCGCCCACCGCTCGGGCTTCGGTTCCGCGGGCTCCCTGCGCCAGCACATGCGCACCACCCTCGGCGTCTCCCCGATCGCCTACCGCCGCACCTTCCGGCCACAGCAGGAGACCCCGGCCCCGGCATGACGCCGGAGGTCATCGCCCGCCGCCCCGCCGCCTGCCAGAATCCGGTCAACAGCCCGAACCGCCGGGCCGGTTGAAGGGGGAGCCCACCATGACCGCGTACGCCATCGGCCACATCCGCCCCGCCACCATGAACGAGGACGTCCTCCGCTACATCGAGGAGATCCAGTCCACGATGGACCCCTTCGGCGGCCGCTTCCTCGTCCACGGCCGGGAGGTGGAGGTCAAGGAGGGCCCCTGGCCCGGCACGGTCGTCGTCATCGGCTTCCCGGACATCGACCGCGCCCGCGCCTGGTACGACTCACCCGCCTACCAGGCCCTCCTCCCCCTGCGCACCGCCCACATCCAGGGCGAGGTCATCCTGGTCGAAGGCGTCCCGACCGACTACGACGCCACAAAGACGGCCGCATCCCTCCGCGAGGCCGCCGGGCTCTGACCACGGGCGGCGGGGTGCGAGCATGGGCGGTATGGCTACTCACCTGATCACCGGTGCCGGGTCCGGCATCGGCGCCGCCGTTGCCAGCCGGCTGCACGCCCGCGGCGACGAGCTCGTCCTCCTGGCCCGTGACGCCGGGCGCGCCAAGCAGCTCGTCGAGCGGTACCCCGGCGCGCGGGCGCTCGTAGGAGACCTCGCCGATCCCGACCGGCTGTCGTGGGCGTTCTCCAAGCAGGCGATCCCCGAGCGCATCGACTCCCTGCTGCACGTCGCCGGGATCGTGGACCTCGGACCGGTCGGGGAGCTGCGGCCCAAGACCTGGCACCAGCAGCTCAACGTGAACCTGATCGCCCCCGCCGAGGTCACCCGGCTGCTGCTCCCCACCCTGCGGGCCTCGCGCGCGACCGTCGTCTTCGTGAACTCCGGCGCCGGCCTCACCGCCCACGCCGACTGGAGCGCCTACGCCGCCTCCAAGCACGGGCTCAAGGCCCTCGCCGACTCCCTGCGCGCGGAGGAGAAGGGGAACGGGATCAGGGTCACCTCCGTCTACCCCGGGCGCACCGCCAGCCCCATGCAGGCCAAGGTGCACTCGCAGGAGGGCAAGGACTACGACCCCTCCGACTGGATCGACCCCGAGTCCGTCGCGACGACCATCGTCATGGCCGTCGACCTGCCCCGCGACGCCGAGGTCAACGACCTGACCGTCAGGCCCGGCCGATGACCGCGAGCGCCACCGGCGTCGGATCGCTCCCCGGCGGCGACGCCCGCGAGGCCGCCAAGACCGCCACCGGTTCCTTCGAGGAGTTCCCGTACCTCCCCGAGCTGCCCGCCCGCGGGCCCGGCGCGGACATGATCGGCCGCTCCCTCGGCCTGCTCGTCGACATGTACGCGCACGTCGAGCCCAGCGGCTGGCGCGTGAGCGACCGCCCGGGCCGGGACACGAGGCGCGCCCGCTCCTGGCTCGGCGAGGACCTGGACGCCCTGGAGGAGTTCACCCAGGGGTACGAGGGGAAGCTGAAGGTCCAGGCCGTCGGCCCGTGGACCCTGGCCGCCGCCCTCGAACTGCACGGCGGCGAGGCCGTGCTCCAGGACGCGGGCGCCTGCCGCGACCTGGCCGGATCGCTCGCCGAGGGGCTGCGCGGGCACGTGGCCGACGTGCGCAAGCGCATCCCCGGCGCCGAGATCGTGCTCCAGTTCGACGAGCCCTCGCTGACCGCGGTGCTGCTCGGACGGGTGCGGTCCGCGAGCGGCTACCGGACGTACCGGGCCGTCGACCGGCAGGTCGTCGAGGGGACGCTGCGGGATCTGTTCTCCGTCCACGAGGGCGAGGTGATCGTGCACTCCTGCGCGCCCGAGGTGCCCTTCGGGCTGCTGCGGCGAGCCGGCGCCGCGGGCGTGTCGTTCGATTTCTCCCTGCTCACCGAGCGCGAGGACGACGCCATCGGCGAGGCCGTGGAAAGCGGTACGAAACTCTTCGCCGGAGTGGTGCCGGGCACCGACGGCCCGTTGTCAGACCCTGCCGGTAGCGTCATGGGTGTCAGGAAGCTTTGGCGCAGGCTGGGGCTGGCCCCGGGGACCCTCGCGGAGTCCGTCGTGGTCACCCCCTCGTGCGGTCTGGCGGGCGCTTCACCCGCCTACGCCCGCGCGGTGCAGGCGCATTGCGTCAGGGCGGCGAGGTCGCTCGCCGACAACCCTGAGTGACGGTCGAGACGGGCCACGGGAGGACACGGCATGGCAGCCGAACAGCAGGACACGGCAGTACCGACGGCGGTGCGTGAGCAGCACGCGCTGCTGGCCGAGCAGGTCGAGGAGCACCGCTTCCGGTACTACGTGAACGACCAGCCGGTCGTCAGCGACGCCGAGTTCGACAAGCTGCTGCGCTCGCTGGAGGCGCTGGAGGAGGAGTACCCGGAGCTCCGTACGCCCGACTCGCCCACCCAGAAGGTGGCCGGGGCGTACGAGACGGATTTCGCCTCCGTCGAGCACCGCGAGCGGATGCTCTCCCTCGACAACGCCTTCGACGAGGAGGAGCTGGCGGCCTGGGCCGAGCGGGTGGCCCGGGACACCGGCACCGCCGACTACCACTACCTGTGTGAGCTGAAGGTGGACGGCCTCGCCGTCAACCTCACCTACGAGAACGGCCGCCTCACCCGCGCCGCCACCCGCGGCGACGGCCGCACCGGCGAGGACATCACGCCCAATGTCCGCACCATCGCCGAGATCCCGGACCGCCTCAAGGGCGACCGGGTCCCGGCCCTCGTCGAGATCCGCGGCGAGGTCTACTTCCCGATGGAGAAGTTCGAGGAGCTCAACGCCCGGCTCGTCGAGGCCGAGGGCAAGCCCTTCGCCAACCCGCGCAACGCGGCCGCCGGTTCGCTGCGCCAGAAGGACCCGAAGGTCACCGCCACCCGACCGCTGCACATGGTGGTGCACGGCATCGGCGCCCGCCAGGGCTTCGAGATCGAGCGCCAGTCGCAGGCGTACGAACTCCTGCGCGAATGGGGTCTGCCCACGGCCCGGCACAACAAGGTGCTCTCCTCGCTCGCCGAGGTGCGCGAGTTCATCTCCTGGTTCGGCGAGAACCGCCACTCCGTGGAGCACGAGATCGACGGCGTCGTCGTCAAGCTCGACGAGATCGCCCTCCAGGGCCGCCTCGGCTCCACCGCCCGCGCCCCGCGCTGGGCCATCGCCTGGAAGTACGCGCCCGAAGAGGTCAACACCAAGCTGATCGACATCAAGGTCGGCGTCGGCCGCACGGGGCGGGTGACCCCGTACGCACAGGTCGAGCCGGTGACGGTCGCGGGCTCGGAGGTCGAGTTCGCGACCCTGCACAACCAGGAGGTCGTCAAGGCCAAGGGCGTGCTCATCGGGGACACCGTCGTGCTGCGCAAGGCGGGCGACGTCATCCCCGAGATCCTCGGCCCGGTGGTGGACCTGCGGGACGGCAGCGAGCGGGAGTTCGTGATGCCGTCCGAGTGCCCCGAGTGCGGGACGGAACTGCGCCCGATGAAGGAGGGGGACATCGACGTCCGGTGTCCCAACGGGCAGACCTGCCCGGCGCAGCTGCGCGAGCGGCTCTTCTACCTCGGCGGCCGGCAGAGCCTGGACATCGAGAACTTCGGCATGGTGGCGGCGGCCGCGCTGACCAGCCCGCTGGAGCCGGCCCAGCCGCCGCTGCTCGACGAGGGCGACCTCTTCGACCTCACCATCGAGCAGCTCCTGCCCATCAAGGCGTACGTCCTCGACCCGGACAGCGGACTGCCCAAGCGGGATCCGAAGACGGGCGAGGAGAAGATCGTCACGGTCTTCGCCAACCAGAAGGGCGAGCCGAAGAAGAACGCCCTGGCGATGCTGGAGAACATCGCGGCCGCCAAGGAGCGCCCGCTCGCCCGCATCATCAACGGCCTGTCGATCCGTCATGTCGGCCCGGTCGCCGCGGAGGCGCTCGCCCGCGAGTTCCGGTCGATCGAGCGCATCGAGCAGGCCACCGAGGAGGAACTGACCGCCACCGACGGCGTGGGCGCCATCATCGCGGCCTCCCTCAAGGAATGGTTCGCCGTCGACTGGCACCAGGAGATCCTGCGCAAGTGGCGTGCGGCCGGAGTGCGGATGGAGGAGGAAGGTTCCGCCGAGGAGGCGGGGCCGCGCCCGCTGGAGGGCCTGACCGTCGTCGTCACCGGCACTTTGCAGAGCCACACGCGGGACGGCGCCAAGGAGGCGCTGCAGAGCCGCGGGGCCAAGGTCACCGGCTCCGTGTCGAAGAAGACCTCGTTCGTCGTGGTCGGCGACAACCCGGGCTCCAAGTACGACAAGGCCGTGCAGTTGAAGCTCTCCATCCTCGACGACGCCGGTTTCGAGGTACTCCTGGAGCAGGGCCCGGAGGCGGCGCGGGAAGCCGCGCTTCCGGTGGACGGCGGGGGCGAAGAGCAGTAGGACGGCAGAAGGCAATCGTCTCGGGGGAGTAGCGAAGGCGAACGGATGCGTGGCGTGCGGCCGTACGGGCGGGCGCACGCCAGGCGCGTCCACCGGTGGTAAACGGCCGGTACAAGGCTGGTCGCAGGGCGGTGACCTGTCGGATCATCGGATGGGTGACCGGGGGGTCCTGGTCCAAACTCACCCGTTCGGCGGATACCGTACTGATGAGGATGGCTGGGTCGCATTCGGGCAACCACCGCCGACCGCTGCCCCTGGGAGCCTCCCGCGTCCTACTGTTGAGGGGTGCGCCTGTCGTGCACGGCTGCCGGACACGATTCCAGCCGTGATGGCATGACGTCAGGGCCATTGCGTGACATCGGCATCGCCGGCTGTGAGAGGGACGGGCATGAAACCCACCGAAAGCGCCGACCCGTCACCTGAATTCGGCGGGGAACTCCCGTCCATGCGGGCGGGCCGGCTCGGTGTCCTGGGGTCCAGGACACCGGAGACGCGACCGCTCGACCTCGGTGAGGGCGGATCCGGGCGCCGCAACGTGCTCGCGCTCGGCATCGTGGGGCTCTCCGCCGTCGTGCTCGCGGCCGGCGTGGTCTCCGCGCTGACCGGTCGTCATGCGCTGTTCCCCGGTGGCTCGGTGGGCTGGGCGCTGGCCCTGCTCACCGGCATCATCGTCGGCCACCTCGTCGCGCTCGGCCGGGACCGCTGGTGGGGCGGCACCGGCTCGGGCGCCGCCCTCACCCTCGGCGTGCTCATCCTCTACGGGTGGGTGCCCGCCGGGCTCGTCTCCCTGGCGGTGGTCTCCCTGGTCGGGGCCGCACGCCGGCACCGCTGGCGGCAGGGGCTGCTGCACGGCTCCGCGGACGTCCTCGGCATCGGCGCGGGGGCCCTCGTACTGGCCGCCTTCGGGGAGGCGCCCTCCGTCGAGACCCCCTGGAAGCCCACCGGCTGGGGCCTGGACGCGGTCCCCGAGGTCATCCTCGTCGCCGTCGCCTACCTGCTCGTTACCCGCGTCCTGCTGTGGCTCGCGCTGGCCCCGCGCGGCGGCGGCCTGCCCACCGCCGCCCGTACGGCCCTGGTCCGCCAGGCGCTGGTGGCCGTCGCGCTGCTCGGCATCGCCCCGCTGATCTGCGCCGTCGCGGTCACCCAGCCGGTGCTGCTGCCGCTGTTCGCCGTACCGCTCATCGCGCTGGACTCCACCCTGTGGATCGCCCGGGCGCGCGCCGAGGAACAGCTGCGCGACCCGCTGACCGGGCTGCCGAACCGGCAGTGGCTGCTGGAGCGGGCCTGGTCCGCGCTGGACGAGGCTGAACGTTTGGGCACCCGGGCAGCTCTTGTGCTGATCGACCTGGACCGCTTCCGCGCGGTCAACGACACGCTGGGCCACCTGGCGGGCGACCGGCTCCTCCTGCAGATCGCCGAGCGGCTGCGCCAGGCCCTGCCCGAGGACGCCGAGGCGGCCCGGCTCGGCGGCGACGAGTTCGCCGTCCTCCTCCCCACCACCGACTCCACCACCAGCGCCCAGCGGATCGCCCGCCACCTGGTCGCGGAGCTCAGCTCCCCGCTGGACCTGGACGGCCTCACGCTCGTCCTGGAGGCCAGTGCCGGCCTCGCCGTCTTCCCCGACCACGCGCTGGACGCGGAGGGGCTGCTGCGGCGGGCCGACGTGGCGATGTACCAGGCGAAGCGGGACCGCACGGGCGTGGAGGTGTACGAGTCGAAGCGGGACAGCAACACGCCCGACCGCCTGGGCCTCCTCGGCGACCTGCGCCGGGCCCTGGACGCGGGCGAAGTGGAACTCCACTACCAGCCGAAGGTCCGCTTCGACGGGCAGGTGGCGGGGCTGGAGGCCCTGGTCCGCTGGGTGCACCCGGAGCGCGGCCGGGTGTCGCCCGACGAGTTCATCGCGATCGCCGAGACCTCCGGGCTGATGCCGCACCTGACGGAGTACGTGCTGGAGACGGCCCTCGCGCAGGTGGCGCGGTGGCGGGCGCAGGGCCTGAAGGTCCCGGTCGCCGTCAACGTCTCTCCGCGCGACGTCCACACCCCGGGCTTCGCGGGTGCGGTGGCCGCCCGGCTGGCCCGGCACGGGGTTCCGGCGAGCGGGCTCCAGCTGGAGATAACGGAACACGTGCTCCTGGAGGACCCCCAGCGGGCGGCCGACACCATGGCGGGCCTGACCGGCCACGGCGTGAAGATGTCCCTGGACGACTTCGGCACGGGCTACTCCTCGCTGGTGCACCTGCGGCGGCTGCCGGTCAGCGAGCTGAAGATCGACCGCTCGTTCGTGGGCCGGCTCGCCGTCGACGCCCAGGACGCGGAGATCGTCCGCTGCACGGTGGACCTGGCGCACTCGCTCGGGCTGCTGGTCGTGGCCGAGGGCGTGGAGGACGACGAGACCTGGGAGCGGCTGCGGGACCTGGGCTGCGACGCCGTCCAGGGCTGGCTGGTCGCGGCCGCCATGCCCCCGCAGGAGGCCACGGCGTGGCTGCTGGCCCGCGGCGAACGCGGCTGGCGCCGCCCGGCGGACATCTCGGCCGAGCTTGCGGCCGCCGAGGCCGACGCCGTGTGACTCCGCCGTATCCGGGGTGCGGCGCCGCTACGGGGGCTCCGCCCCCGAGCCCCGCGCCTCAAACGCCGGCGGGGCTGGATGGTGCGGCGCCGTTGCCGGGGCTCCGCCCCCGGACCCCCGCGCCTCAAACGCCGGCGGGGCTGGATCGTGCCGCGCCGCTGCTGGGGCTCCGCCCCAGACCCCGCTCCTCAAACGCCGGAGGGGCTGGTTTTGGCCGCTGCCGCCGGTTGGGTGCGCGCCTTCTTGAGGCGCGCTTACGAGGCCGGCGCAGCAAAATCCAGCCCCTCCGGCGTTTGAGGAGCGGGGGTACGGGGGCAGCGCCCCCGGCAACGGCGCCGCACCGGGCGTATCCAGCCCCGCCGGCGTTTGAGGCGCGGGGCCGGGCGGAGCCCGGGAAGGCCCGCGCAGCGGTCCCGCGCCCGGCCCCCGTACCGGCATCCGCGCAGCGGCCCCGGCTAACCGTTTAGCGGGTCAGGGGGCGGGCCCCATAGGATTGGGCCCGAAACCTACACACTCACCACCCCCAGAGGATCGCTGCATGCCTGGCATCACGCGCGAGGAGGTCGCCCACCTCGCTCGGCTGGCACGTCTGGAACTCAAGGCCGAAGAGCTGGACCACTTCGCCGGACAGCTCGACGACATCATCGGCGCGGTCGCCCGCGTTTCCGAGGTCGCCGACCAAGACGTACCGCCGACCTCCCACCCGCTGCCCCTGACGAACGTCATGCGCGCGGACGAGGTCCGTCCTTCGCTCACCCCCGAGCAGGCGCTCTCCGGCGCTCCCGCCCAGGAGCAGCAGCGTTTCAAGGTGCCGCAGATCCTGGGGGAGGACTAACCATCATGGCTGACACGAACACGATCATCCGGCTCACGGCCGCCGAGACCGCCGAGAAGATCGCCTCCGGCGAGCTCACGGCCGTCGAGGTCACCGAGGCCCACCTGGCCCGCATCGACGCGACCGACGAGAAGGTCCACGCCTTCCTGCACGTCGACCGCGAGGGCGCCCTCGCCCAGGCGGCGGCCGTCGACGCCAAGCGCGAGCGCGGCGAGGAGCTCGGCCCGCTGGCCGGCGTACCGCTCGCCCTCAAGGACATCTTCACCACCGTCGGGGTCCCGACCACCGTCGGCTCGAAGATCCTCGAAGGCTGGATCCCGCCCTACGACGCCACCCTGACGCGCAAGCTCAAGGAAGCCGACGTCGTCATCCTCGGCAAGACCAACATGGACGAGTTCGCCATGGGGTCCTCGACCGAGAACAGCGCCTACGGCCCCACCGGCAACCCCTGGGACCTCACCCGCATCCCCGGCGGCTCCGGCGGCGGCTCCGCGGCCGCGCTGGCCGCCTTCCAGGCCCCGCTCGCCATCGGCACGGACACCGGCGGTTCCATCCGCCAGCCCGCCGCCGTCACCGGCACCGTCGGCGTCAAGCCCACCTACGGCGGCGTCTCCCGCTACGGCATGGTGGCCTTCTCCTCCTCCCTCGACCAGGGCGGCCCCTGCGCCCGTACGGTCCTGGACGCCGCGCTCCTGCACGAGGTCATCGCCGGCCACGACCCGCTCGACTCCACCTCCATCGACGCCCCGGTCCCGCCGGTCGTCGAGGCGGCCCGCAACGGCTCCGTCGCCGGCATGCGCGTCGGTGTCGTCAAGCAGTTCCGCGGCGAGGGCTACCAGGCCGGCGTCGTGCAGCGCTTCGACGAGTCGGTCGAGCTCCTCAAGGAGCTGGGCGCCGAGATCGTCGAGCTGGACTGTCCGTCCTTCGACCTCGCGATGGCCGCGTACTACCTGATCGCGCCGTCCGAGTGCTCCTCGAACCTCGCCCGCTTCGACGCCATGCGCTACGGCCTGCGCGTCGGCGACGACGGCACCAAGTCCGCCGAGGACGTCACCGCCCTGACCCGCGAAGCCGGCTTCGGCGACGAGGTCAAGCGCCGCATCATCCTCGGCACGTACGCGCTCAGCTCCGGCTACTACGACGCGTACTACGGCTCCGCCCAGAAGGTCCGCACGCTCATCTCGCAGGACTTCGAGAAGTCCTTCGAGCAGGTCGACGTGATCGTCTCCCCGACGACCCCGACCACCGCCTTCCCGATCGGCGAGCGCACCGACGACCCCCTCGCCATGTACCTCGCGGACCTGTGCACGATCCCGACCAACCTGGCCGGGAACTCCGCCATGTCGCTCCCGTGCGGCCTGGCGCCCGAGGACGGCCTGCCGGTCGGCCTGCAGATCATTGCCCCGGCGATGAAGGACGACCGGCTGTACAAGGTCGGCGCGGCCGTCGAGGCCGCCTTCGTCGAGCGCTGGGGCCACCCGCTGCTTGAGGAGGCACCGTCGCTGTGAGCAACGCACTGTCCAAGGCCAAGGGCTTCAAGAAGTCCAAGTCCGGCACCTACCTGTCGATCGGCACCACCGCTTTCGGTGCCATCAGCGTGATCAAGCAGGCCCGCAAGGCCCGCACCGAGCACGACACGCTGCAGCTCGTCGACGCCGTCGTGTCCGCCGCCGCCATCGTCACCGGCCTCGCGATCCTGTACCGCGAGCTGAAGCGCCTGGGCGACGACGACGTCCTGCTGGGCTGAGAGGGAAAAGTTTCACCGTGAGCACCTACACCGAACTGATGTCGTACGAGGACGCTCTCGCCTCGTACGACCCCGTCATGGGCCTTGAGGTCCATGTCGAGCTCGGCACCAAGACCAAGATGTTCTGCGGCTGTTCCACCGAGCTGGGCGCCGAGCCCAACTCGCAGACCTGCCCGACCTGCCTCGGTCTGCCCGGCTCCCTGCCGGTCGTCAACGCGATCGGCGTCGAGTCCGCCATCAAGATCGGCCTCGCGCTGAACTGCGAGATCGCCGAGTGGTGCCGCTTCGCCCGGAAGAACTACTTCTATCCGGACATGCCGAAGAACTTCCAGACCTCCCAGTACGACGAGCCGATCGCCTTCAACGGCTACCTCGACGTGCAGCTGGAGGACGGCGAGGTCTTCCGCGTGGAGATCGAGCGCGCCCACATGGAGGAGGACACCGGCAAGTCGCTGCACGTCGGCGGCGCCACCGGCCGTATCCACGGCGCGTCCCACTCCCTGCTGGACTACAACCGCGCCGGCATCCCGCTCATCGAGATCGTCACCAAGCCGATCGAGGGCGCGGGCGTGCGCGCCCCCGAGGTCGCCAAGGCGTACGTCGCCGAGCTGCGCGAGGTCATCAAGGCGCTCGGCGTCTCCGAGGCCCGCATGGACAAGGGCCAGATGCGCTGCGACGTGAACCTGTCGCTGCGCCCGACCCCCGAGTCCGAGTTCGGCACCCGCAGCGAGACGAAGAACGTCAACTCGCTGCGCTCCGTCGAGCGCGCGGCCCGCTTCGAGATCCAGCGCCACGCGGCGGTGCTCTCGTCGGGCGGCTCGATCGTGCAGGAGACCCGGCACTTCCACGAGGAGGACGGCTCCACCACGGCCGGCCGCATCAAGGACAACGCCGAGGACTACCGGTACTTCCCGGAGCCCGACCTGGTGCCCGTGGCCCCGGCCCGCGACTGGGTCGAGGAGCTGCGCGCCGGCCTCCCCGAGATGCCGCGCGTGCGCCGCAACCGCCTCCGCGAGGAGTGGGGTGTCAACGAGCACGACATGCAGTCGATCCTCAACGCGGGCGCGGTGGACTCCATCGTCGCCACGATCGAGGCGGGCGCCGACTCGACCGCCGCACGCAAGTGGTGGATGGGCGAGCTTGCCCGCAACGCCAACGAGCAGGGCGTCTCCGTCGACGAGCTGCCGATCACCCCGGCCCAGGTGGCCCGGGTGGCGGCCCTGGTCGCGGACGGCTCGCTCAACGACAAGCTGGCCCGCAAGGTCCTCGAAGGCGTCCTCGCCGGCGAGGGCACCCCGGACGAGGTCGTCGAGAAGCGCGGCCTGAAGGTCGTCTCGGACGAGGGCGCGCTCGGCGCGGCCGTGGACGAGGCCATCGCGGGCAACGCGGGCATCGCCGACAAGATCCGCGGCGGCAAGATCGCGGCCGTCGGCGCGCTGGTCGGCGCGGTCATGAAGACCACCCGCGGCCAGGCCGACGCGGCCCGGGTCAAGGAGCTCATCCTGGAGCGCCTGGGCGTCTCCGAGGGCTGAGCGAGCGGTTCCGCACGGCGGTGGCCCGCACCGGTACGACGTACGGTGCGGGCCACCGCTCTTTCGTCAGCGCTTGAGGACGGGCGCGGCGATGACGGCGCTGCCGGTGTCCTTGCAGCCCTCCTCCACCTTCAGCCGCAGGCGCAGGGCCCCCTTGATGTCGAGGGACTTGGTGACCGGCTTGCCCAGGTGGACCAGCTCCGAGAAGAGCGCGGGCTTGTCGTCCACGGAGATCGTCACGCGGGCCTGCTCCATGGTCGCGCCGTCGTCGATGCCGGCGGTGAACTCCAGCGTGGACCAGGCGCGGTTCACGTCGTACTCGATGGTCGCACCGTAGTAGCAGCTGCCGAGCAGGGCCGCCCCGTACTCCTTCGTGTTCAGCTTGGCGGAACCGACGTCGAAGTTGTGGGCTTCGCCGACCGACGACAGCACGGTCAGATCGGCCACGTTGCTGTCCTTGACCGAGCCCGGGGCCGCGGGGCTCGACGAGCCCTCCGGAGTGGAACCGGAGTCCGAGGGTTCCTCGGACGGAGTCGCCGACTCCGAATCGGACGCCGACGCGGAGGCCGACGGGGCGGACGCGCTCGTCCCGCCGGGCTTCGCGTTGGCCGCGGCGTCGTGCTCGTCCTTGTCGCCCAGGAGCCGTACGCCGAGCACCGCGATCGCCGCCAGGACCACCACGGCGGCCACCGAGCCCAGGACCAGACCGGTCCGCCGCTTCCTCGGACGGGGCGGCTCGGGGGCGGGCGCCGGGATCGGGTGGTACGCGGGCCCGTACCCGGCGGGTACCGAGCCGGGCACCGTGGCGGGGCCCGGGTCGGGGGCCGTCACCGGCGCGGTCGGCGGCGCCTGCACCGGCTGCGGCGGCACCACGGGCGCGGGCGGCGGGGCGGCCGGCTTGGGCGGGGTGTCCTGGGCCGCGCGCTGGGAGGTGGAGGTGGTCGTGGACACCACCGCGTGGCGGACGTCCTTCATCCAGCCCGCCAGGCTCACCGGCCGCTGCGCGGGATCCGCCGAGTAGATCGAGGTGATCCGCGCCCGCTGCTCGGCGTCCAGTACGGCGATCTGCGGGAGCGCGGCCAGCGCCTGGGACAGCTGCTCGGGCGTGGCGGGCGGCGACTGCCCGCTCAGCAGGAAGTAGGCGATGGCGCCGAAGGCGTACCGGTCCGTGCCCGGCGTCCGCTTGCCGTCGAAGACCTCCGGCGCCGCGTAGCCCTGGGTGAACCAGATCTCGGCGGTCTGGTGGTCGGCGGTCAGCTTGCTGAGCCCGAAGTCCACCAGGGTGGCCTGGCCGTGGGCGTCGACCATGACGTTGCCGGGCGAGAGGTCGCCGTGGACCACCTGGCGCCCGGACGGGGTGGCCTTCCCCGAGTGCAGCCAGTCCAGTACGTCGGCCAGCTGCTCCAGCGTGCGCATCACCTCGCGACGCTCGGCGGCGGTGGCGAGGGTCCGCTCCGCCCGCCAGTCGCGCAGGTCCAGCCCGTCGACGTGGTTCATGACGAGGACGAGCGCCCGCCCGGTCAGGGTCGAGGACTCGCCGGGCCGGTGGATCGGCGGTCCCTCGAAGTGCTCCCGTACGCCCACGACGCCGGGGCGGTGGACGAAGCGCAGCAGTTCCGCCTGCTCGTTCCACTTCTGGCTGATCCGGTCGAAGATCTCGGGGGTGATGGTCGTCTTGGAGTCGAGCACCTTGACGACCACGGGCTCCGACCCCCCGGCCAGCTCTATCTCCGCGAGATAGAGCACGGCCTCCCCGCCGCGCCCGATGGAACGGAGTAACCGGTAGCGGTCGGCTGCCGCGTCCGGCCCGATGTGCAGGTTCCGGCTGGTCATTTTCCCCCCAGCGCCCATGGTGTGAGTGGGGATCAGCTTCCAGCCACGGGCCGCGCGGGGTCAATGGGAACCGGTGTCCCGTTAGGGTGACGGTCACTTCTTCAGGGTGGGGGCTCCCAGAGTGAGCGGACCCAGACCGCAGTTGCGGGCGGGGTCCTCGTAGGAGATCTCCAGACGCCGGCCGTTCGCGACGTCGAGCGACAGGGGCTTCGGCGATCCGATCCGGACCTCGCCGGCCCACACGGAGGAGCCGTCGACCGTCACGTTGATCCGCGCTGTCGGATGCGTGGAGGAGTCGTCGACGCCCGCGACCATGCTGAGGGTCTTCCAGCCGCCACCGAGGTCGTAGGCGGCCGAGCCGTCGCAGATCTTGTAGGGGCCCGCGGACACCAGGGCGGTGTCGTACTGCTGGCCGTTGAGCGACCCCTTGCCCACGTCGAACCACGCGTACTCGCTCTTGGCGGCCGGGGCCAGGGTGGTGAGCGAGACCCCGTCGGAGTCCGGCGGGGCCGAGCGTGAATCCGAGGGCTGCGCCGCGGGGCGGTTGCCGCCCGCCTGCTTCGAGCCGTCCCCGTCCTTGTCGCCGAGGAGCCGTACGCCGAGCACCGCGAGCGCCGCCAGGACCAGCACCCCGGCCACGCCGCCCAGGACCCGGCCGCGACGCCGCTTCTGCGCGGGCGCGGGCGGGGACGGCGGCGGCGACAGGGGCGGGGCCGGCGGCATCGGCGGGGTGTCCTGGACGTCCCGCGGTACGGAGACCACGGCCGCCCGGACGTCGTGCACCCAGGCGGTCAGGCCGGGCGGCCGCTGCTCCGGATCGGCCGAGCAGAGCGCGGCGATCCGCGCCCGTCGCTCCGCGTCCAGTACCGCGATCTGCGGCAGCGCGGCGATCGCGTCGGCCAGCAGGCCCGGTACGGCGGGCGGCGACTGGCCGCTCAGCAGGAAGTAGGCGATGGCGCCGAAGGCGTACCGGTCCGTGCCCGGCGTCCGCTTGCCGTCGAAGACCTCGGGGGCGGCGTAGCCGGGGGTGAACCAGATCTCGGCGGTCTGGTGGTCGGCGGTCAGCTTGCTGAGGCCGAAGTCCACCAGCGTGGCCTGGCCGTGGGCGTCGACCATGACGTTGCCGGGGGAGAGGTCGCCGTGGATGACCTGGCGTCCGGAGGGGGTGGCCTTCCCCGAGTGCAGCCAGTCCAGTACGTCGGCCAGCTGTTCCAGGGTCCGCATGATCTCGCGCCGATCAGCGGGCAGGGAGAGGTCCCGCTCGGCCCGCCAGTCGCGCAGGTCGAGCCCGTCCACGTGGTTCATGACGAGGACCAGGGACCGCCCGGTGACGTCGGAGGCCTCGCCGGGCCGGTGGATCGGCGGTCCCTCGAAGTGCTCCCGTACGCCCACGACGCCGGGGCGGTGGACGAAGCGCAGCAGCTCCGCCTGCTCGTTCCACTTCTGGCTGATCCGGCCGAACTCCTCGGTGGTGATCGTCTGCCGGGAGTCCAGCACCTTGACGACGACGGGCTCGACCCCGCCGGCCAGGTCGATCTCCGCGAGGTGGATCACGGCCTCCCCGCCGCGTCCGATGGACCGCAGCAGCCGATACCGGTCGGGCGCCGTGTCAGGTCCGATACACAGCCTCTGGCTGCTCAACCTACCCCCAAGGCCAGAGAGTTGATGGAGATCAGCTTCGCTGGCCGGGGGAGGCGGGGTCAATGGGAATCGGGACGCCCGGCACACTGTGTGCGGGGAAGACGGGTTGGGGAGGGGCGGGCCAGTGGAGATCGGTGCGATGGTCATCGCGGTGGCGGGTGTCGCGGGCACGCTGGGGGGCGCGCTGCTCACCCAGCGGGGCGCGGAGCGCACGAAGAGGCGGGAGATCGAACTCGTGCGCCGGCACGACGAGGTGCGCGAGAACCTGGCGCTGCGGCGCAGCTGCTATGTGGACCTCAACCGGGAGGCCCGGCAGTTCGCCACCGCCCTCAACGGCCACCTGCACGCCATGCGGGAACGCCGGGCCGAGGACGCCGACCGGGCCGCGCTCGACGCCGCGAAGGACGCCTTCCGCGACCGCTACTCCGAGGCGCAGATGATCGCCCCCGATCCCGTCCTCGCGTCCGCGGGGGCGGTCAACCATGCCCTGACGGGGGTCTACGGGCAGGTGAAGCGCCTGGAGCGGGGCGCGCCGGACCCGGGGGAGTCGATGGACCGGGCGGCGGAGGCCCAGCAGGCCATCTGGGCGCCGCTCCGCGAGATGCGGGCGGCCATGCGGGCCGACCTGGGAGTGTCGCGCGAGGAGTGAGGACCGCCCGGTCAGCGGGTGGCGTCGTCGACGAAGGCGGCCCAGGTGGCGGGGGCGACGGTCAGGACCGGGCCGTCGGTGACCTTGGAGTCCCGGACGTGGACGGCAGCCGGGTGGGCGGCCACCTCGACGCAGTCGCCGCCCGCATCGCCGCTGTAGCTCGACTTCCGCCAGTGGTAGGCGACTTCGAGGCAGGCGCCGCCGGCGTCACCGCTATAGCTCGACTTGAACCAGGCCAGTTGGTGCGTCATGACTCTCCTAGCAGGTCGTCCAGCAGGCGCTTGCTGTCCTCGATGGAGAGCGCCTGCGAACGCAGCATCCCATATTTGAGATGGAGGAGATGGACCTCGTCGGGGTCGTCTTGGAGGAAGCTCACGTGCTGGCCCTCCAGGTAGGCGAGTTGGTCGTGGTCGGGGGTCTCCAGCAGGATCATCGGGCCGTTGAGGCCTGCGTGGGTCTCGCGATGGGTGCGGATGATCTGGATCCCCACGAAGGGGAGTTCGGCCATGGCGCGCAGATGACGCAGCTGTCCCCGTAGGACTTCGCGGCCGCCGATCGGGCGTTCCAGCATGGCCTGTTCGATGATGAAGTGCATCACTGGCGGTTGCGGCTTGCGCTGGAAGATCTTTTGGCGGGCCAGGCGGTCCTCGGTCTGCTGCGTGATCTGGTCGGCGGGCAGCGGCGGGTAGAAGTTGGCGAAGAGCGCCGCTGTGTACTCCGGGGTCTGGAGCAAGCCGGGGATGGCGGCGTTCTCGTACCAGAACAGGCTGAGTGCCTCCTCCTCGTGCTCCATGTAGTCACGGGCGAACGCCGGATACCGCTCGCGGCGCGGGATCGCCTCCGCCGCTTCGAGCAGGGCCCCCTTCGAGTCGAGGAGGGAGTCGAGGACCTCGGCCATCTTCGTGGAGAGGGGCCTGCGGCCCTGTTCCACCGAGGCGATGGACTCGACGTCGCAGTGGGCCAGTTCGGCGAGTTGTTCCTGGGTGAGCCGGGCGCGCTTGCGCTGATGGGCCAGCAGGACGCCGACGACCTTCCAAGAGGCGTTGCGCTGTGGCCTGTTGCTGTGGGGCATGCCGGTCACTTCCCCCTCGGCGGCCCCGCTGACGCACGAACCGCCCGTACGGCACCCGTACAAAACCGTTGTACGGGCTGAGTTCTGTAGCGATCGATACGGAATCTGTGTATGGTTGAATCCGTAACGACCGCTACAGAAATAACGAGGTCCCGCCATGTCCGTGTCCGTCATCACGAAGACCGCCCCCTACGCCCGCACCGTCCGCAAGGAGAGCGGTGGCCCCGGGCTCCTGCTGGCCCACGGGGGCGGCGGGGCCGTCGACAGCAACTTCGGCGCGATCCTGGAGGAGCTGGCCGCCCGCCACAGCGTCGTCGGCGTCGACTACCCCGGGACCGGGGGAACCCCGAAGTCCGAGGAGCCGCTCGAACTCGACGAGCTGGCCGATCAGTTGGTGGCCGCCGCCGACGCGGAGGGGCTGGAGCGATTCGCCGTGCTCGGGTACTCGATCGGCGGGAACGTGGCCCTCCGGGTCGCCGCCCGGTACCCCGAGCGGGTCACCGCGCTCGTGCTCACCGCCACCTTCGTCCGGGCCGGGAACCGGCTGGAGCTGGTCGCCGACCTGTGGTCGGGGCTGGCGGCGCGCGGCGAGAGCGAGCTGCTGGCCAGGCTGCTGGTCCCGCTCGCGCTCAACCCGGCGGTGCTGGAGGGGCTGACCCCGGAGCAGGCGGAGGAGGTGGTGCTGGCGACCGCCGCAAACATCCCGGCCGGGGCGGGCGACCACGTCGACCTGCTCAAGGGTGCCGATCTGCGCGCCGAGGCCGCGGGGGTCGGCGTACCGACGCTGGTGATCGCGACCACCGAGGACCCGCTCGTGCCGCTCTCCCTCCAGCGGGATCTCGCGGAGGCCATACCGGGCGCGCGACTCGCGGAACTGCCCACCGGGCACCTCCCGTTCGCCGAGCGCCCGGCCGAATGGGCCGCGCTGGTCACCGGTTTTCTGGCCGAGGCTCCGGTGCGCTGAGGAAGCAGAGGCGGGCCTTCTTCGCCGGGAGGTAGACCTCGGGCAGGTCGATCTCCGGGAGTTCGATCTCCGGGCCGAGCGTGAAACCGGTCCGCTCCAGGCGGGCGAGGGCCTTGTCGTTGCGGGCGTCCGGCTCCGCCACCACGCGCCGGGTGGCGGGGTCGGAGAAGAGGTGGGCGAGGAAGGCCGTCAGCAGGCCCCCGCTGAAACCGCGTTCGGGGGCCCCGTCGCCGGGGGCGATCAGCAGGTGCACGCCGACGTCACCGGGCTGGACCTCGTAGCACTCGCTGACGCGGTCCTCGGCGCAGTCGTACGTCTGGAACAGTGCGACCGGCACCCCGTCGCGGGCGGCGATGAACGCGTGGTGCGTGGTGCGGCGGTCGACGTCCTCGTAGATCTCCTGGACCAGCTCCCGGCCGGCCCCGCCCATGCCCCAGAAACGGGCCCGCTCCTGCGTGACCCAGCCGTGGATCAGGCCGGAGTCGGCTGCCGGGTCGACGGGGGTGATGGTGACCGTGCCGAAGCCCTCGACGAGGTGCGTGTACACGGGCCGTCGGGTCGAGCTCATATCGATTCCTTGGTGAGGCGGGCCCAGTCGGTGACGACCGGGACGAGTTCGCAGCGCGCCCACAGGGGCAGCTGGTCGCGGTGGTGGGGGGTGCCGGTGACGCCGTCCGCGCCCAGCGGGACCGCCCAGAGGCTGTCCTCGCGGCGGGCGAGGTCCCAGACGTAACGGGCCGCCGATGCACGGGCGGTGAGGTCGGTGAAACCCGGGACGGAAGAGGTGGCGTTCACGCAGTCGTGGTCGCCGCCGAGGCCCGGCCACTCGGCCTCCGGGTCCGGGAGCGCCGACCACGGGGTGAGGCGGTGGAGCTCCGCCCAGGGGGTGTCGGGGGCGCCGGCCGCGGCCGTCTCCTCCAGGGCGGCGCGCACGTGGGCCGCCCGGTCGAGGGAGGGGAGGAGGGGCGTGGCGAGCAGGCCTTCGAGGGCGTAGCCGATCCGGGGGACCAGGTACAGCCACGGGTGGAACACCTCGGGGCCGCGGGGGGCGCCGGCCAGGTCCGCGAAGACGGGGTCGGCGGCGAAGCGGCGTACGGTCGCGGTACGGAAGGCCGCGAAGACGGCGGCATCGGCGCTGTCGGCCGCCATGTGCCGGTCCCAGGCGAGCAGTCGGGCGCGCAGCGCATCCGCCGCGGGGGTCAGGCCCTCGAAGGCGGGCAGCAGGGCGAGCAGCGGCTCGGCGGAGGCCAGGTGCGTGTCGGCGTGTACGTCGGCCATCGCCTTCGGGGTCCAGTCCGCGGAGCCGCTGAGCAGCGCGCGGATGCGGTTGGCGCGGTGCGGGGGCGCGAACTCCACGCCGAGCGGCGAGGCGATCCCGCGGGCGTTCGCCATGACGGCGAAGCCCTGCACCGGCTCGGCGGGGGTCTCGGCCCAGCCGCCCCGCCAGGTGTGGCGGGGGTCCCAGGCGGGGACCGGGCGCAGCCGGTTGGCGCGGTCGCGCAGTGGGACGGCGCCCGCGACGCGGTGCAGGAGGCCGCCCGCGGAGTCGGCGGCGTGGACGACGTTGACGGGCTCGGCCCAGCCGTCGAGGGCGCGGTCGATGTCGGCGACGGTACGGGCACGCAGGAGGGCGGGGAGGGCGGCGAACCCGAGGTCCTCGCGGACGCGGGGCGGGTAGCGGAGGGAGAGGCACTGACCGGTGGCGGTGGCGGTGGCGGTGGCCTTGCCAGTGTCCGTGTCGGCGGGCTCGGGGTCGGTGTCGGCCGTGCGGACGATCACCGGGCCGCGGGCGGTTTCCAGGACCTCGACCTCGACGTCCTCGCCGCCGGCCACGGTGATCGTCTCGGTGTGCCGCTGGACGGGCTCCCAGGTGCCCTCCGGCCCCAGGGCCTCCACGCCCGTACCGTCCGCCGTGGGCCGCAGCCGCTCGGCGTACAGGTCCTGGTAGTCGGCCATCGCGTTGGTGATGGCCCAGGCGGCGCTGCCGGTGTGCCCGAAGTGGCCGAGGCCCGGGACGCCGGGGACGGCCAGGCCGAGGACGTCGTAGTCCGGGCAGGAGAGACGTATCTGCTGGTAGACGCCCGGGTCCTCGATGAACCGGTGCGGGTCGCCCGCGATGATCGCCGAACCGCTCGTGGTGCGGTCGCCCGGTACGAGCCAGCCGTTGCTGCCGGCGGTGCCGGGGCCGTCGGTGGCGAAGAGGGTGACGGCGTCGTCGCCGAGGGCGCGGGCCACGCGCTCGCGCCACAGCTTGGTGGCGAAACCGGCGAACAGGATGTGCGTGGCGGTCCAGATCGAGAGCGGAACCCAGGGCTCCCAGGGGGTGGGGGTCAGGCCGGTACGCGCGAAGCGTGCGTCGCGGGCGGCGCCGGCGGCCAGTCCGTCGTTGACTCCGTCGACGTACGCGCCGACCCAGGCGGCCGTCCGCGCGTTGAGGGCCGCGTGGCAGCGGCGGGCGGTGTCGTCTAGGCGGCACTGGCGGGCGAAGCGGTCCCAGGCCACGGAATCCGCGCCGAGGAAAGCGGCGCTGGAGCCCTGGGCGCGGTGCCGTTCGACCTCCAGCTGCCAGGCGCGGTCGAAGGCGGTGACCCGGCCCTGGGCGTAGGCGAGGGTGAGCTCGTCGGAGGCGCGCAGGTGGGGGATGCCCCAGGGGTCGCGGAAGACCTCGTAGTCCTTGCCGGCACTGCTCTCGCTGGTCACGCTGCTCATCCTCTTCCCCAAGCTGAATTAGGTTAGGCTGGCCTAACTATAGGGGTGTCGGGGGAGGGGTCGACCCGCCTCAGGCGCCGGTCACTCCGTCGATCGCCTCGCGCAGGAAGTCGGCGTGGCCGTTGTGGCGGGCGTACTCGTGGATGAGGTGGAGCATCAGCATGCGCAGCGAGGCCTCCTCCTCCCAGCGCGGCACGAAAGCCGTCACGTCGAGGGATGCGGCGTCGGCCTCGATGCGGCGGGAGTGGGCCACCTCCGCCTCCCACGCGCCGAACGCCTCGGCGCGGTCCGAGCCCGAGGCGTCGTAGGCGGCCTGGAAGTCGTGGCTGTCCGACCACAGGTGCGGGAGCTCCTCGCCGTTCAGGACCCGGCGGAACCAGTGCCGCTCCACCTCGGCCATGTGCCGGACCAGGCCCAGCAGGGACAGGGTGGAGGGGGGCATCGAGGCGCGGCGCAGCTGCTCGTCGGTGAGGTCCTCGCACTTCCAGGCGAGGGTGGCGCGGTGGTAGTCGAGGTAGGCGCGGAGGGTCTCGCGCTCGTCGCCGGTGAGGGGCGGGGAGATGCGTTCGATGCGGTCCATGCGGACGATCCTGCCCTCTGGTTCCACGCCGCGGAAGGCTTCTGCCTCCGCCTGCGGAGCCGCCACCGGCGTCACCGGCCGGGACTCCTCTACTCGGCCGCCCACACGTACGGAACCGTCACCGCCAGCGCCGCGAAGCCCAGCCGTTCCAGGATCGGGCGGCTGTCGTCCGAGGCGTCCACCTGGAGGTACGGGATGCCGCGGTCCGCCGCGATGCGGGCGCGGTGGGCGACCAGCAGGCGGTAGATGCCCCGGCCGCGCCATTCGGGGGCCGTGCCGCCGCCCCACAGGCCCGCGAACGACGAGCCGGGCCGCATCTCCATCCGGGCCGCGCTCACCGGGGTGTCGCCCGCCATCGCCACGACGGCGGCGATCGTCTCCGGCTCGTCCCGCAGCAGGTCCAGCATCAGCTCCCGGATCCGCGGCCGCTCGGTTCCGAAGGCCCGCGTGTGGACGTCCATCATCAGGTCGACCCCGGCCTCGTCCGTCACCACCCGCAGGGTGATCCCCTCCGGCGGTTCCAGGGGCAGCCGCGCGAGCTCGGCGACCGACCCCACCATCAGCGTCTCCGCCGGCTCCGGCACGAAGCCCGCCGCCCGCAGCCGGTCGCCGAGGTTCGCCGGGCGGTCGTAGTCGTAGAGCTTCCACTCGAACTCCGACGCCCCGCACTCCGCGATGAACGCCACCTGCGCGGCGATCTCCGCGTCCGCCGTCGCCTCGTCGAGGTCCGACCAGAGCACGCCGCTCCACCCGAGCCCAGGCACGGTCTGCCGGACCACCGCGCCCACCCGTTCCACCCGGGCCTGTGCGGTGTCCGGCCGCGCGCCCTCGCGCACTTCGGCGTCGAACCGTCCCCGTACCTTCTGAAGTTCCTGGAGATCCATCGTCATCGCCCCAGCTGATCAGTGTCCGACGCGGCCGCACAACTGCATTAGCCTCACCCCGTGAACGACGACTCCA
The DNA here is from genome assembly GCF_042673805.1 of Streptomyces sp. NPDC057010. Classification (NCBI taxonomy): domain Bacteria; kingdom Bacillati; phylum Actinomycetota; class Actinomycetes; order Kitasatosporales; family Streptomycetaceae; genus Streptomyces; species Streptomyces sp. NPDC057010. Next base: position 28,474 of record NZ_JBHUSC010000014.1, read on the forward strand.
CCATCTACACCGGCAAGGCCGCCCCCGACGCGGCCGCCGACCGCGGCTGGCTCCTCGGCCACTTCAAGGACCCCGGGGACCCCCGCCACAGCGCGGACGTGGAGATCAAGTGGGGCGTCCACGCCAAGGGCGAGGAGCGCGAGCGCTGGGCCACCGGCGAGCGGCGCACCGCGCTGCTGGTGCTGATCAGCGGGCGCTTCCGGCTGGAGTTCCCGGAGCGGACCGTCGTGCTCGCCGAGCAGGGGGACTACGTGCTCTGGGGCCGCGGAGTGGACCATTCCTGGTACGCCGAGGAGGACGCGGTGGTCCTCACCGTCCGCTGGCCCTCCATTCCGGGCTACCGGACCGACGAGCCGGAGACCGAGCCGGAAACCGCGACATTCCCCGCAGCCCTGTGACGATGCACACGAAAGGGGCCAACGATCACGAAACGCTGAGATCGTAGCGGTGTATATCAGTTCAAGAGTTCTGTTCTGTGCGTTCTTTGCGGCGGGCTGTTCCCGGTAAAGATCCGAACCACCAGGGAGCACGTCCGTTGGCAGCAATCGCCCGCTGGTGCATGCGGCATCGACTCCTCGCCGTACTGATCTGGCTGCTCGCGCTCGGCGGGACGGCGGCGGCCGCGACGACCGCCGGATCGGCGTTCTCCAACGATTACGAGGTCCCCGGCACGGAGTCCGGCAAGGCGAACGACCTCCTGCGCGAGGGCTTCCGCGGGCACGGCGGGGACACCGACACCGTCGTCTGGCGGACCCCGGCCCACCAGAGCGCCCGCACCCCGGCCGTCGAGGAACGCATGACCCGGGCGCTGGACACCATCGCCCGCCTGCCCGGCGTCGGATCGGTCACCGGCCCCTACGGGCCCGGCGCCGAGAACGCCGCGCAGATCAGCCCCGACGGGCGCACCGCCTACGCCGTGGTCACCTTCGACGAGCAGGCCGACTCCGTACCCAAGGCCCAGGCCAGGGCGGTCGTCGACGCGGCGAAGAACCCCGCCACCGAAACCGACGGCCTCCAGGTCGAACTCGGCGGCCGCGCCATCGGCCTGACCGAGGCCCCCACGGCCCACCTCGCCGAGGTCATCGGCGTGGCCGTCGCGGCGCTCGTCCTCTTCCTGGCCTTCGGCTCGCTCGCCGCGAGCCTGCTGCCCATCGCGACCGCCCTGGTGAGCGTGGGCACCGCCTACTTCGGCATCACCCTGCTCGGGCACGCCATGCCGGTCGCCGACTTCGCCCCGATGCTCGGCACCCTCATCGGCCTCGGCGTCGGCATCGACTACGCGCTGTTCATCGTCACCCGGCACCGCAAGGGCCTGGCCCGCGGACTCGCGGTCGAGGAGGCCGCCGAGAACGCCGTCGCCACCACCGGCCGGGCCGTCGTCTTCGCCGGCGCCACCGTCTGCATCGCGCTGCTCGGCATGCTGGTGCTGCGGCTGAACTTCCTCAACGGCGTCGCGATAGCCGCCTCGGTGACCGTGGTCCTGACGGTCGCCGCCTCCGTCACCCTGCTCCCCGCCCTCCTCTCCGCCATCGGCCTGCGCGCCCTCTCCCGGCGCGAGCGCCGCAAGCTCGCCGCCGAGGGGCCCCAGCCCGAGCGGACCACCGGCTTCGCCGCCCGCTGGTCCGCCTTCGTGGAGCGGCACCCCAAGCTGCTCGGCCTCCTCGCGACCACCGTCATGCTCGTGTTGGCGCTGCCCACCCTCTCCCTCCACCTGGGCACCTCCGACCAGGGCAACAACCCGGCCGGCTCCACCACCCGGCAGGCCTACGACCTGCTGGCCGAGGGATTCGGCCCCGGCTCGAACGGGCCGCTCACCGTCGTCGCCCGCCTCGACGGCGCCGGCGACCGCCTCGCCGTCGACCGGCTGGCGGACACGCTCCGTACGACGAAGGGCGTCGCCTCCACCGTCCCGGCCGTCTTCAACCGGAGCGGGGACACCGCCGTCCTGATCGTCGTACCGGACTCCGCCCCCCAGTCCCGGGCCACGAGCGACCTCGTCGACAGGCTCCGCGAGGAGGTCGTCCCGCGAGCCGGGCAGGGCAACTCCATGCAGGTCCACGTCGGCGGGGTGACCGCCGGCTACGACGACTTCGCCGAGGTCATCATCGGCAAGCTGCCGCTCTTCGTGGGCGTGGTGATCGCCCTCGGCTGCGTGCTCCTGCTGCTGGCCTTCCGCTCGATCGGCATCCCCCTCAAGGCCGCGGCCATGAACGTCGCCGCCGTCGCCTCCTCCTTCGGAGTGGTCGTGGCGGTCTTCCAGTGGGGCTGGGGCAGCGAGCTGCTGGGCCTGGGCAGCGCCGGGCCGATCGAACCCTTCCTGCCCGTGATCATGGTGTCCGTCCTCTTCGGACTGTCGATGGACTACCAGGTCTTCCTCGTCAGCCGGATGTACGAGGAATGGCTGGAAACCGGCGACAACAGGCGGGCCGTCCGCGTCGGCCTCGCCGAAACCAGCCGGGTCATCAACTCGGCGGCCGTCATCATGATCGCCGTGTTCCTGGCCTTCGTACTGAGCGGCGACCGGATCATCGCGATGTTCGGCATCGCGCTCGCCGCGGCCGTGGCCCTCGACGCCTTCGTCCTGCGCACCCTGCTCGTCCCGGCCCTCATGCACATGCTCGGCAGCGCCAACTGGTGGCTGCCCGCCTGGCTGGACCGGCGGCTCCCCAAGATCAGCATTGAGGCCCCGGAACGCGGTCCGCATGCGAAACTTCCGGCACAGAGGCCGGGCGGAGACACCGCGAAGCCGGCCGACGCCGTACCCGTGTCCCGCTGACCAGCCGTAAGGACCCCACGCATGTACGCGATAGACCTGGCCGAAGACGCCCAGCTCAAGCCGCTGGAGGTGTGGCACGCCGAAGAGTTCCTCGCCCACATGGACCGCGGCCGCGAGTTCATCGGCCAGTACGTCGGCTTCCCGGACCGCGCCACCGACCTGGACTCGGCGCGCGAGCTGCTCCGCACCAACGCCGAGAAGGCCGCGAACGACAGCACCCGGTTCTTCGGCATCTGGGTCGAGGGCACCCTCCGCGGCGGCGTGCTCTACCCGGCCTTCGACGCCGCCGGCGGCAACTGCGAGGTCGGCTGCTGGCTGGAGCCCGCCGCCGCCGGACGCGGGCTCGTCACCGCCGCCTGCCGGGTCCTCATCGACTGGGCGTTCAACGGGCGCGGCATGCACCGCGTGGAGTGGCACGTCGCCACCGGGAACAAGAAGAGCATCGCGGTCGCCGAGCGCCTCGGCCTGACCCGCGAGGGCGTGATGCGGGAGAACCACCTGCACCGGGGCGTGCGCCAGAGCACCGAGGTCTGGGCGGTCCTCGCCCACGAATGGCCCGCCGTCCGTCCCGCCTGAGCCGCCGGCCGGCCCCGCCGCCGCGGGGCCGGCCCGGTTTCACAAGAACCACCCCATGCGGCCGCCCACCGGGGCCCCCCAGCGCCCCACCCACGCCCCCCCCCCCCACGCCCTCCGCCAGG
>NZ_JBHUSC010000014.1:31957-46643 GCF_042673805.1 Streptomyces sp. NPDC057010
CCCCGCCGCCGCGGGGCCGGCCGGATTTCTCATGAACCTCTCATGCGGGCCGCCTACGGTGCCCCGCATGGACACCACGAAGACCCCCGCCACGAACGCCGTCGACCTGGACAAGGCCGACACCGACCCCACCGCCGCAGCCGCCGACCTGGACCAGGAGCCCGCCGCGGACCTGGACGAGGACGCCGACCTGGAGGCGGAGGCGCTCGCCGCGGAGCAGGACGAGGACCAGCCGAGCCACGTCGGAGCCGCCGCCTCCGCGATCGTGGCCGCCGGACTCTCCGTCGTCGCGCTGAGCGGCAGCTGGGTCGCGGGCATCGTGTCCGAGCGCACGAGCGTCAACAACCGCCTGGAACTGACCCAGGCCGCCGACGCCAACGCGCAGATCGCCGCCCAGTTCGTCGGCCCCTGGCACAGCACCGCTCTGGTGAACGGCATCTTCTCCACCCTCGCCCTGATCATCGCCGTCTTCGTGCTGGCCCTCCCCGCCTTCGGCACCCCCGAGCGCCACCTCCCCACCTGGGTGCGGTCCGTCTCCTGGGCGTCCATCGCGCTGGGCGCCATCGGGGTACTGCTCTTCGTCCTCATGTACTTCGACCTCCTCCTCGCCGTCCCGAAGGCGGCCGGCTAGGCACGCCCGGGTGCCCGGCTAGGTACCGCCTTAGGTCTCCTCAGTCCGTCCGGGGGAACTCCGCCCCCGGCCTAAGGCCCCCTGCCCCCGGCAGATGCGGCATGCGCCCGATGCCCCGGTACCCCCTGGGACGCGAAGCTTGGATCACACCGAACGAGGTGCCGAGAAACGCACACCAGGGAGTACGAGATGTTCGAGTACGAGATGGCCGCGGCCCGCAGCGCCGACCTCATCCGCCAGGCCGACGAGTACCGCCTGCTCCGCGAGGCCAAGAAGGCGCGCCGCTCCTCATCGCGCAGCCAGGAACCCGAAGGGCCGGTGAGGGGACACCGGAACCGCTTCACCCGCGCCGCCTGAACCGCGTCGCGACCCGTGTGGACTGACACGTGATGAGAAGCGCACCGATAACGAGTGCCGCAGGGCCGGACGGCTGTGCGATGCTCGGCGACGTGGAGACCAGATCTGTCAGCCCGGTGTTCGTCGGCCGCGCCGACGAACTGGCCGTACTCACCGACGCACTCACCCGCGCCGCCGACGGGGAACCGCAGGCGCTGCTCATCGGGGGAGAGGCCGGAGTCGGCAAGACCCGCCTCACCGAGGAGTTCCTCTGCGAGGCGACCCGCCGCGGCGCCGTGGTCGCCGTCGGAGGCTGTGTGGAGATCGGGGCGGAGGGCCTTCCCTTCGCCCCGTTTTCGACTGCCCTGCGCACGCTGCACCGCCGGCTCCCCGAGGAACTCGCCGCCGCCACCGCCGGCCAGGAGGACGAACTCGCCCGGATCCTCCCCGAGCTCGGCGACACCCCGCGCGGCCCGCACGACGAGGAGAGCACCGCCCGGCTCTTCGAACTGACGGCCCGGATGCTGGAGCGGCTCGCCGCCGAGCGCACCGTGGTCCTCGTCCTGGAGGACCTGCACTGGGCGGACACCTCCACCCGGCACCTGCTCTCCTACCTCTTCCGCGCCCTCGCCGGCGGCCGGCTCGTCATCGTCGCCACCTACCGCGCGGACGACGTCCACCGCCGCCACCCGCTGCGCCCCCTCCTCGCGGAACTGGACCGGCTCCGCACCGTCCGGCGCATCGAGCTGGCCCGCTTCAACCGGGCCGAGGTGCGCCGCCAACTCGCCGGGATCCTCGCCTCGCAGCCCGACGAGGACTTCGTCGACTCCGTCTTCGACCGCTCCGACGGGAACGCCTTCTTCGTCGAGGAACTGGTCGCCTCCCGGGAGAGCGGCTGCCGCGCCGGTCTCACCGAATCCCTGCGCGACCTGCTCCTCGTCCGCGTCGAGGTCCTCCCGGACGAGGCCCAGCGCGTGGTGCGCATCGTCGCCGAGGGCGGCTCCGCCGTGGAGTACCCGCTGCTGCGCGCCGTCGCCGGGCTCACCGAGGACGAGCTGATCGAAGCCCTCCGGGCCGCCGTGGGCGCCAACATCCTCCTCGCCACCACCGACGGCGACGGCTACCGCTTCCGCCACTCGCTCGTCCGCGAGGCCGTCAGCGACGACCTGCTGCCCGGCGAGCGCTCCCGCGTCAACCGCCGCTACGCCGAGGCCCTGGAGGCCGACGAGTCCCTGACCCGCGCCGAGGAGCGCGTCATCCGGCTCGCCAACTACTGGTACCACGCGAACGACCCGGCCAAGGCGCTGCCCGCCGTGCTCGCCGCCTCCGTGGCCGCCCGCCGCCGGCACGCCTACTCCGAGCAGCTGCGCCTGCTGGAGCGGGCGATGGACCTGTGGGAGAGCGCCCCGGAGGAGGTCCGCGAGGCGCTGCGCCCGGCGGACTACACCGAGGTGTACCCGCCGTGCGGCTGCGACCCGGCGACCACCCCGCTCCAGCACCTGGACCTGCTGGCCGAGGCGACCGTCGCGGCCCGCTACGGAGGGGAGCGGGAACGCGCCCTGAAGATCAGCAAGACGGCGCTGCGGCAACTGGACGACGGCCACGACCCGCTGCGGGCCGCCTGGTTCTGGACCGAGCGCTCCCGGCTGGTGGCCGGCCTCGGCCGCGGTGACGGCTGGGAGGAGATCGCCAAGGCCCAGGAACTCGTCCAGGGGCTGCCCCCGTCCCAGGTGCACGCCGAGGTCCTGGTCCGGGCCGCGGGCTGGGGCATGCTCCACGACCCCGGACCGGACAACCTCGCCGCCGCCGAACGCGCCGTCGACTACGCCCGGATGGTCGGCGCCGAGGAGGTGGAGCTCAACGCCCGGATCACGGTCGGCTGCCTGCTCACCGACTCCGGCACGGGCGAGGCCGGCCTCGCCGAGCTGCTCGCGGTCAAGGAGCGGGCCACCGAACTCGGGCTCACCATGCTCGCGGGACGTGCACATATCAACCTTTCCTCTCAGTTGGAAGCCATGGGGCGGTCGAGGGAAGCCGTCGAGCTGGCCGAAGAGGGAGCCGAACTCGTCAGCAAGTCCCGGCTGTTGGACACCGAGGCCTGGGTACGCGGCAATCTGGCCGAGAGCCTCTACAGCCTCGGCCGCTGGGACGAGGCCGCCGAGGCGGCCCGGCGCACGCTGCTCGTCGGCCAGAGCGCGGCCCCGCGCGGCTCCGCCTCCGCACGGCTGGCCTATCTGGCGCTGGCGCGCGGCGAACTGACGGAGGCGGCCCACCAGCTCGCCGCCGCCCACGCCCACTTCGGCACGCACGACACCCAGCCCCAGCACCGGATCCCGCTGTTCCGCCTCGCGGTGGGGGTCGCCGCGGGGGAGGGACGGATCGCCGACGTCCGCGCCGAGGTCGCCGCCGCCGTCGCCTACGGGTTCCCGCTCGGGCAGCACCGCTACGCATGGCCGCTGCTGCTCGCCGCCGCCTCCGCCGAGGCGGACGCCCGGGGACTGCCCGCCGCCGACGCCGGCCGCGACGCCGCCCTGGCCGTGCTGAGCGACGCCGCCCGCCACCTGCCCGCCCCGATGCCGGTATGGGCCGCCCACGCCGAGTACCTGCGCGCCGAGCTGCTTCGGGCACAGGCCCTGGACAGCCTCGCCGACTGGACCGCCGTGGAGGAGGCCGTCCGCCCGCTGGAGCGCCCGTACCTGCTGGCCAGGGCCCGCCACCGGCTCGCCGAGGCCCTGCTGGCCGCGGGCGGCGACCGCGAGCCCGCGGCCGCCCTGCTCCGCGCGGCCTACGCCACCGCCGACGGGCTCGGCTCACGCCGGCTGCGCGAGGACCTGGCCCTGCTGGCACAGCGCGCCCGGCTCCCGCTCACCGCCGTCGCCCCCCTCCCGGACCCGCCCGCACCGCAGGCCGACCCGGTCGAGGCACTCGGCCTGACCAGCCGCGAGCGGGACGTCCTGCGCCTGGTGGCGGCAGGCAGCACCAACCGCGGGATCGCCGAGGAGCTCTTCATCTCCCCGAAGACCGCCAGCGTGCACGTCTCGAACATCCTGGCGAAGCTGGGTGTCGCCGGCCGGGGCGAGGCGGCCGCCGTCGCCCACCGGCTGCGCCTCTTCGCCCCCTCCGGGCCCGTCAGCGACCGGCCGGAGGATGCTCGCCGAGGCGTATGAGCACCGTGCCGGAGTCCAGGTCTATCGGCCCCCGTCCCGGGTCCCCGTCATTGACGTCGACCCGGGACAGCTCCAGCCGCTTCTTCTCCTCGTCCGTGTGCCCCCGCCCCGGAGCGAACAGTTCCTCGATCATGTTGAACACCGCGCCCACCGCACCTCTCGTCCCCTGTCGGGGCCATGCCGGTTACCGCACCGTCAGTGTCAGGATCCTGTCGTCGCCCGCCTCCGGCGACCCCCGCCCGTCCGTCTCGCTCGTGACCAGCAGCAGCTTGTCCCCGCCGAGGGAGATCACCGAGCGCAGCCGGCCGTACTTCCCCTCCAGGAAGGCCTCGGGCTCCGCCACCGGCACCGCCCCGGCCAGCGGGATCCGCCACAGCCGGCTGCCCTTCAGCCCGGCCATCCACACCGACCCCTCCGCCCAGGCGATCCCGCTCGGCGAGGCCTCATCGGTCTTCCACACCGCCACCGGATCCCGGAACCCCGGTCTGCCGGCCTTCCCCTCGACCTCCGGCCAGCCGTAATTGCCGCCCGGCTCGATCAGGTTCAGTTCGTCCCAGGTGTGCTGTCCGAACTCGGACGCCCACAGCCGTTTGTCCTTGTCCCAGGCGAGGCCCTGCACATTGCGGTGCCCCCAGGAGTAGACGACCGAATCCGGCTCCGGATTGCCGTGCACCGGTTCCCCGTCCGGGGTCATCCGCAGGATCTTGCCGCCCAGCGACTTCCTGTCCTGCGCGAGCCCGGTCTCACCCGTCTCGCCCGTCCCCGCGTAGAGCATCTTGTCCGGGCCGAAGGCGATCCGGCCGCCGTTGTGGATCAAGCCCTTCGGGATGCCCCGGAGCACCGTGTCGGGGGCGCCCAGCTGCTGCCCCGGGGATCTCTGCTCGTCATAGCGCATCCGGGCGATGCGATTGTCGGACTCGGTCGTGAAGTACGCGTACACCAGCCGGTCCGAGGCGAAGGAAGGCGACAGCGCCAGACCCAGCAGCCCGCCCTCACCGCCCGGGGCCACTCCCGGCACCTTCCCGATCTGCGTCACCTCGCCCGAACCCACCGCGACCCGGCTGATCGTCCCCTTGTCCCGCGAGGCGACCAACAGGTCCCCGCCGGGCAGCGGGGCCACCCCCCACGGGGACTCCAGGCCCTTGGCCACCTCCCCGGTCACCGTCACCGAGCCCTTGGCCGGCGGCCCGGCGGCCTCCGGCGAGGCGGAGGCTCCCCCCGAGGCCGGAGCCGAGGCCCCGGGTGATCCGGAGCCCGCCGATGATGCCCCCGGTGGCGAGCCGCCCGGCCGCGCCCCCGGACCGCCCTCCGGCGAACACCCCGCCGCCAGCAGCGCCCCGCACCCGGCCAGCGCGACCGCCGCCAGCACGCCCCGGCGCCCCGCGCCCTGCCCCGCCCAGCCCACGTACCCCGCGGTCCCGCCGCGCCGCACACGCCCTGCACGCTCTGCACGCCCCACGGTCCCCACCCGTCCGTATCGCATCGCCCTGCTCCCTTCCCGCCCTCCGATCGTGCCCTTTCATCTGTCTCAACAGCCCGGACACTTCTCGAAGTTCCACCACTCGTACACCCGATCGAGTGGTTGTGGGGTCAGTCCCAGGCCTCCACCGCGACCGGCAGCGCCGCGATCTCCGCCAGATCCCCGGCCGTCAGCCGCACCTCCGCCGCCCGGGCGTTCTCCACCGCCCAGTGCGCCCGGTCCGCTCCCGGCACCGGAACCACCTGCGGCCCCTGCGCCAGGACCCACGCCAGCGCCACCTGCGCCGCCGTGACCTGCGGCCCGTGCCGCCCCGCCACTCGCCGCAGCCCCGCCACCAGCCCCTGGTTCGAGGCCATGGCGTACGCCGTGAACCGCGGATGCCGGGCCCGTACGTCCTCCGACTCGAAACCCTCGCCCGGCGTGAGCGTCCCGCTCAGGAACCCGCTGCCCAGCGGCATCGCCGCCAGGAACCCCACCCCGCGCGCCGCGCACCACGGCAGCAGCTGCCACGCCGCCTCCGGCGACCACACCGACAGCTCCGCCTGGACCGCGCTCACCGGGAACACCTGCTGCACGCGCTCCAGGTGCCGCACGGTCGTCGCGTACGCCCGGTCCCCGCGCCGCCCCGCCCCCGGCCCGGCCCCCGCACCCAACGCGCAGAACCCGAGCGCCCGTACCTTCCCCGCGCCCACCAGCTCCGCCATCGCCCCCCACGTCTCCTCCACCGGCACGTCCGGATCCACCCGGTGCAACTGGTAGAGGTCTATGACGTCGGTCCGCAGCCTGCGCAGCGAGGCGTCGCAGGCCCGCCGCAGATAGCCGGGCCGCCCGTCGGCCACCACGTGCTGGTCACCCGCCCGCAGACCCACCTTGGCCGAAACGAACGCCTCGGACCGCCGCTCCCGCAGCACCCGCCCGAGCAGCAGCTCATTGGTGAACGGCCCGTACACATCGGCCGTGTCCAGCAGGTTCGACCCCAGGTCCAGGGCCGCGTGCACGGCGGCCAGCGATTCCTGACCCCGCCGGCGCGAAGGCGCGTACGCCCAGCTCATCGGCATGCAGCCGAGCCCGATGGCGCCCACCGTCAGCGCCCCCGCCCCGATCGACCTGCGCTCCACCCGTGCGTCCCCCTCCCGCTACCGCCCCCAAACTAACGGCTTGATCCGCATCCCTTGGCATAGCCTCCTGATCATGACCGCAAAGACCGCCGACGTCTGGCTGCCCTTCCCCGCCGAGGAGATCGAAGGCCTCCCCGACTCCTTCCGCTACCGCCTCTGGGACGGCGAGGACACCTTCCCGGCCGATCCGGCCGACTGCGTCTTCTACGTGACCCCGTACATGAAGTCCCCGGAGGTCACCGTCCGCCCGCTGGCGGAGATGCCGGCCCTCCAGGTCGTGCAGACCCTGACCGCAGGCATCGACCACGTCATGGGCGGCCTCGGCGAACTCCACCCCGGAGTACGGCTCTGCAACGCGGCCGGGGTCCACACGGCGAGCACCGCCGAGCTCGCCCTCGCCCTGGTCCTCGCCTCCCTGCGCGGCATCCCCGGCATGGTCCGGGGCCAGGACCGCGAGGAGTGGCACGGCGGCTTCTACGAGGCGCTCGCCGACAAGTCCGTCCTGATCGTCGGCTACGGATCGATCGGCGCGGCCGTCGAGGACCGGCTCGCGCCCTTCGAGTGCGGGCGGATCACGCGCGTCGCCCGGTCCGCGCGCGACAGCGCCCGCGGCCCCGTCCACGCCCTGGCCGACCTGCCCGAACTCCTCCCGCAGGCCGATGTGGTGATCCTCACGACGCCGCTGACCGAGGACACCCGCGGCCTGGCCGGCGCCGGGTTCCTGGGCCGCATGAAGGACGGCGCCCTGCTCGTGAACGTGGCGCGCGGCCCCGTCGTCGACACCAAGTCCCTGCTGGCGGAGGTGGAGTCGGGCCGGCTGCGCGCGGCGCTCGACGTCACCGACCCGGAACCGCTGCCCGCGGGCCACCCCCTCTGGCACGCTCCGAACGTCCTGATCACGCCTCATGTCGGGGGCAGCAGCTCGGCTTTCGAGCCCCGGGCCAAGCGCCTGCTGGCGCGCCAGCTCACCCGGTTCGCCGCCGGGGAGCCCGTGGAGCACACGGTCCTGGTCACCGAGTGACGCAGGGTACGCACGCCACGCAGCCGACCGGACGCTTTCGGCGGATACAACTCCCTTCGTGGTAACGGAGAGTAGAGAAGGTATGTCCCTGAGTGACGAAAGTGGTGTATCGTCCCGAAGAAGGGGCTGCGCCACGAACGTCTGGCGCTGGGGAGTGATCGGACACTTTGGGGGGCGACGGGCGATGCACGGCCAATGGACGAAGGATCCGATGCGGCAGAGCCGCCGGAGGCGACGCTGCCGAGACTGGGCTGCGCCGGACCCAGCCGGCGAGGGGGACCGGTGAGTGCCCCGGGGGCGGCGCTCCTGAACCGTCCGTCCCTCTCGGGCGGAGGCAAGGGCCTGGCGATGCAACTGCTGCTGGCGGTGATCAGCGGCGGATACGCCGTGGGTGCCGCCCTCAACTGGGGCTCGGAGGAAGTCGCCGAGATCATGGGCGACTTCGGACTGAGCGCGGCCGGCTTACTCGCCGCGGTCTCCTGCTACACCTACGCGCGGGCCATCGACAGCCGTGAACGGCCCGCCTGGCTGCTCTTCGCCTTCTCCTCCCTGATGGGCGCCGGCGGCAACGCCGTCTGGGGCTGGTACGAGGTGGTCCTCGGCGAACCCGTGCCGAAGCCCTCGCTCGCCGACTTCGCCTTCCTCTGCTTCGCCCCGCCCGCCATCGTCGGGCTGCTCGTCCTCGCCAAACGGCCCGTCACGCGCGCCGGCTGGGTCTGCCTCGGGCTCGACTCCTGGCTCATCGGCGGCTCGCTGCTCACCCTGTCCTGGAGCCTGGCCCTCGCCCACGCGGCGCGGACCGCCCAGTCGGGCGCCCCCGGCAGCGTCCCGCGCGCCGCGCTCTCCCTCGCCTACCCGCTCCTGGACATCGCGCTCGTCTCGATGGTCCTGGTCCTGCACTTCCGGCGGTCCGAGACCAACCGCTCCGCCGTCAACACCGCCATCGCCGCGCTCGCCCTGACCGTGCTCAGCGACGCCCTGTTCACCTCGCCGCTGCTCAGCGCCGGGTACCAGTCCGGGCAGCTGCTCGACGCCGGCTGGTTCGCGGGCTCGCTGCTCCTCGCGTACGCGCCCTGGGGCGCCCGGCGGGTCCACCCCGGCCCGGAACCCGCCGGCCACCCGCGCGCCGAGCGGCCGCACAGCCGCCCCATCACCGGCTCGCTGCCCGCCCTCACCCCGTACCTCGCGGCCGCCGTGTGCACCCTGGGGATCCTCTACAACGTCGTGGACGGCAGGAAGGTCGACCGCATGGTCGTCTTCACCGGATGCACCGTCGTGCTCGCCCTCGTCATCCGCCAGGGCATCATGCTCCTCGACAACATCGCGCTGACCCAGGAACTGGCCCAGAAGGAGAACCACTTCCGCTCCCTGGTCCAGGGCTCCAGCGACGTCATCATGATCGCCGCACCCACCGGCACCCTGCGCTACGTGAGCCCCGCCGCCGCCGGGGTCTACGGCCGCGAGGCGGAAGAGCTCGTCGGCACCGAGCTGGCCACCCTGATCCACCCCGACGACCTGGGCCGGGTGGTCCACGAGGTGCGCCGCTTCCTCGCCGCACCGCCCACCGAGGAGCCCACCACCCGCATCGAGTGCCGGTTCAAGTCGGGCGGCGGCGAGTGGCTCAACGTGGAGTCCACCGTCAACCGCCACCAGGGCGGGCTCATCCTCAACAGCCGGGACGTCACCGAGCGCGTCCGGCTCCAGGCCCAGCTCCAGCACAGCGCCGAACACGATCCGCTGACCGACCTGCCCAACCGGGCCCTGTTCACCCGCCGCGTCCGCCAGGCCCTGACCGGCCGGCGCGCGGGCGACCACAGCACCGCGGTGCTCTTCATCGACCTCGACGGCTTCAAGGCCGTCAACGACACCATCGGCCACCAGGCGGGCGACGAGCTGCTCATCGAGGCCGCGCGCCGGCTCCAGGACTCGGTCCGGGCCGGGGACACCGCGGCCCGCCTCGGCGGGGACGAGTTCGCCGCACTGATCCTGGGCGACGGCAGCCGCGACCGCAGCGCCCGCGAGTACCAGGTGCACGAGATCGCCGACCGGCTGCGCACCACGCTCTCGCAGCCCTACCGGATCGCCGGGAACGAGGTCCGGGTCGCCGCCAGCATCGGCGTGGCCTTCGCCGACCCCGGCATCACCCCTTCGGACCTGATGCGCAACGCGGATCTCGCGATGTACCGGGCCAAGGCGGGCGGCAAGGACCGCGTCGAGATGTACGCCCCCCAGATGCAGGCCGAGGTCGTACGGAAGGCCGAGCTGGCGGGGAGGCTGCGGACCGCGCTGCACGAGGGGGAGTTCGCCCTGCTGCACCAGCCCGTGGTGTCGCTGTCCACCGGCGAGGTCTCGGCCGTGGCCGCGCAGGCCCGCTGGCGGTCCGCCCAGGGGATCCTCTTCACCCCGGCGGAATTCCTCCGGGTGGCCGAACACAGCGAGGGTGCCGCGGGCGGGGCCGGCCCCGATGCCTCCCGCACGGCGGAGCTGGGGCGCTGGCTGCTGGAGGAGGCCGTCGAGCAGGCCGCCGACCGGCACCGGGCGGGGCACGACGCGCCCGTGGCCGTCCGGATGACCGCCCAGCGGCTCCTGGACCGCGCCGTGCCCCTGGGCTCCGTGGAAGCCCTGCTGACCCGACACGGGCTCCCCTCCGGGGCCCTGATCCTCGAGCTCGCCGTATCCGACCCCAGAGTGCCCTTCGACGACCTGGAGCGCCGCCTCACGGCCCTGCACCGGCTCGGGGTGGGTATCGCCCTCGACGGCTTCGGCAGCGGCTACGCGGCCATCAGCGCCCTGCGCCGCCTCCCGGTGGACATGCTCAAGCTGGACCGCGGCCTGGTGGAAGGGGTCGTCGAGTCCGCCCGCCTGCACAAGATCACCGCAGGATTGTTGCGCATTGCAAACGACCTGGGCATGCAGTCCGTGGCCGACGGGGTGGATCTCCCCGAGCAGGTCCAGGCCCTGCGCGCCATGGGGTGCACTCACGGCCAGGGAATGGCCTTCTCCGGACCACTCGACGAATACAGGCTGCGCCGCGCGCTCGTGCGCGGTACTTTCCCAGTACCGGGTGGGGCGGTCCAACCCGCCCTGGCCGGAGGTTCGCCCGGGGGCTCGATGGCCATCCGCAGAGGCTCACATAATGAGACGCCCGTCCCACCTACTTGACATCACCCTTCCGTCGGAGGGAGGGTCAATGCCATGCGCACCCGAATTCTCGTACTTGGAAAGCGCGTCGGCTGAAGCCGGGACCAGCATGTCCCCGCTCAACGCACCCGACGCGCTCCCCTCGCTTGCCCACCGGCACGAGGGGTTTTTTGTTGCACTGGCACAGAGTCGAATCCCGTAAAACCCTCAGCTTCGAGAAGAGAATGCCGATGACCGAGCAGGCCACCGGGGCCCACCATCCGCAGCCGCGGCCCCGTTCCGGCGGACACCAGCCCGCCGCAGTTGAGCACGTCACGGGCGCGCAGTCCCTCATCCGCTCTCTCGAAGAGGTGGGGTGCGACACCGTCTTCGGCATTCCGGGCGGCGCCATCCTCCCCGCGTACGACCCGATGATGGACTCGAAGAAGGTCCGTCACATCCTGGTCCGCCACGAGCAGGGCGCCGGCCACGCCGCCACCGGCTACGCGCAGGCCACCGGCAAGGTCGGTGTCTGCATGGCCACCTCCGGCCCGGGCGCCACCAACCTGGTCACCCCGATCGCCGACGCCCACATGGACTCCGTCCCGCTCGTCGCGATCACCGGCCAGGTCTCCTCCAAGGCGATCGGCACCGACGCCTTCCAGGAGGCGGACATCGTCGGCATCACCATGCCGATCACCAAGCACAACTTCCTGGTCACCAAGGCCGAGGACATCCCGAAGACGATCGCCGAGGCGTTCCACATCGCCGCCACCGGCCGTCCCGGCCCGGTCCTGGTCGACATCGCCAAGGACGCCCTCCAGGCGAAGACCACCTTCTCCTGGCCGCCCGCCCAGGACCTCCCCGGCTACCGGCCGGTCACCAAGCCGCACGCCAAGCAGATCCGCGAGGCCGCCAAGCTCATCTGCCAGGCCAAGCGCCCGGTCCTGTACGTCGGCGGCGGCGTCATGAAGTCCGGCGCGACCGCCGAGCTGAAGGTCCTCGCCGAGCTGACCGGGGCCCCGGTCGCCACCACCCTGATGGCCCTCGGCTCCTTCCCCGACAGCCACCCGCTGCACGTCGGCATGCCCGGCATGCACGGCGCGGTCACCGCCGTCACCGCGCTCCAGAAGTCGGACCTGCTGATCGCCCTCGGCACCCGCTTCGACGACCGCGTCACCGGCAAGCTCGACAGCTTCGCCCCGTTCGCCAAGATCATCCACGCGGACATCGACCCGGCCGAGATCGGCAAGAACCGCGCCGTCGACGTTCCGATCGTCGGCGACGCCCGCGAGGTCATCGCCGACCTGATCCAGGCCGTCCAGACCGAGCACACCGAGGGCAACGCCGGCGACTACACCGCCTGGTGGAAGGACCTCAACCGCTGGCGCGACACCTACCCGCTGGGCTACGACCTGCCCGAGGACGGCATGCTCTCGCCGCAGCAGGTCATCGAGCGGATCGGCGCCCTCGCGCCGAAGGGCACGATCTACGCGGCCGGCGTCGGCCAGCACCAGATGTGGGCCTCGCACTTCGTCAAGTACGAGGAGCCCCGCACCTGGCTGAACTCCGGCGGCGCCGGAACCATGGGCTACGCGGTCCCGGCCGCGATGGGCGCCAAGGTCGGCATGCCGGAGCGCACGGTCTGGGCGATCGACGGTGACGGCTGCTTCCAGATGACCAACCAGGAACTGGTCACCTGCGCGCTGAACAACATCCCGATCAAGGTCGCGATCATCAACAACGGTGCGCTGGGCATGGTCCGCCAGTGGCAGACCCTGTTCTACAACCAGCGGTACTCCAACACCGTCCTGCACGCGGACGAGACCGGCCACGACACCGTGGGCTCCCAGCTCGGCGAGTCCGTCGCCCCCCGCAAGGGCACCCGCGTCCCGGACTTCGTCAAGCTGTCCGAGGCCATGGGCTGTGTGGCGCTGCGCTGCGAGGACCCGGCCGACCTGGACAAGGTCATCGCCGAGGCCAACGCGATCAACGACCGCACGGTCGTGATCGACTTCATCGTCCACGAGGACGCCATGGTGTGGCCGATGGTCGCCGCCGGCACCTCCAACGACGAGGTCATGGCAGCCCGGGGCGTCCGTCCCGACTTCGGCGACAACGAAGACGACTGAGCCGAGAGAGCCTGAGAGAGAGAACGACTCACATGTCCAAGCACACGCTCTCCGTCCTGGTCGAGAACACGCCCGGCATCCTCGCCCGGATCGCCGCGCTGTTCTCCCGCCGCGGGTTCAACATCGACTCGCTCGCGGTCGGTGTCACCGAGCACCCCGACATCTCCCGCATCACCATCGTCGTGAATGTCGAGGACCTCCCGCTCGAGCAGGTGACCAAGCAGCTGAATAAGCTGGTCAACGTGCTCAAGATCGTCGAGCTGGAATCGCACAACGCGATCGAGCGCGAACTCGTTCTGGTGAAGGTCCGCGCCGACAACGAGACGCGGTCGCAGATCGTCGAGATCGTCCAGCTGTTCCGCGCCAAGACGGTCGACGTCTCCCCGGAGGCCGTCACCATCGAGGCCACCGGCGGTGCCGACAAGCTCGGCGCGATGCTCAAGATGCTGGAGCCCTTCGGCATCAAGGAGCTCGTGCAGTCCGGCACGATCGCCATAGGGCGTGGCGGCCGGTCCATCACGGACCGCAGCCTGCGCGCGCTCGACCGCAGCGCCTGACGTTCGCATAGCGAGACCGAGAAACTCACATTCCGTTCCCCGCCGTACGGTGGGTGCAACACCAGCGCACCAAGGAGATATCCCAGTGGCCGAGCTGTTCTACGAGAACGACGCCGACCTGTCCATCATCCAGGGCCGCAAGGTCGCGGTCATCGGTTACGGCAGCCAGGGCCACGCCCACGCGCTGTCGCTCCGTGACTCCGGCGTCGACGTCGTCGTCGGCCTGAAGGAGGGCTCGAAGTCCAAGGCGAAGGCCGAGGAGCAGGGCCTGAAGGTCGTCCCCGTGGCCGAGGCCGCCGAGTGGGCGAACGTCATCATGATCCTCACCCCGGACCCGCTGCAGGCCGAGATCTACGAGGAGTCCATCAAGGACCACCTCAAGGAGGGCGACGCGCTCTTCTTCGGCCACGGCTTCAACGTCCGCTACGGCTTCATCAAGCCCCCGGCCAACGTGGACGTCGCCCTCGTCGCCCCGAA
Organism: Streptomyces sp. NPDC057010; assembly: GCF_042673805.1. NCBI lineage: Bacteria > Bacillati > Actinomycetota > Actinomycetes > Kitasatosporales > Streptomycetaceae > Streptomyces > Streptomyces sp. NPDC057010. The sequence goes on from NZ_JBHUSC010000014.1 coordinate 45,997, forward strand.
GGGCCCGGGCCACCTGGTCCGCCGTCAGTACGAGGAAGGCCGCGGCGTGCCCTGCATCGCCGCCGTCGAGCAGGACTACACCGGCTCCGCCTTCCAGCTCGCGCTCTCCTACGCGGCCGGCATCGGCGGCACCCGCGCCGGCGTCATCAAGACCACCTTCACCGAGGAGACCGAGACCGACCTGTTCGGTGAGCAGGCCGTCCTCTGCGGTGGCGCCTCCGCCCTGGTCAAGGCCGGTTTCGAGACCCTGACCGAGGCCGGCTACCAGCCGGAGATCGCGTACTTCGAGTGCCTGCACGAGCTGAAGCTCATCGTGGACCTCATGTACGAGGGCGGCCTGGAGAAGATGCGCTGGTCGGTCTCCGAGACCGCCGAGTGGGGCGACTACATCACCGGCCCCCGCGTCATCACCGACGCCACCAAGGCCGAGATGAAGAAGGTCCTCGCGGAGATCCAGAGCGGCGAGTTCGCGAACACCTGGATGGCCGAGTACAAGGCCGGTCTGCCGAAGTACAACGAGTACAAGAAGGCCGACGAGGCGCACCTGCTGGAGACCACCGGCAAGAAGCTGCGCAAGCTCATGAGCTGGGTCGACAGCAGCGAGAACTGATCTCGCGGCGGCGGGGCCGGGACGGTGCGTCCCGGCC
>NZ_JBHUSC010000014.1:46653-125679 GCF_042673805.1 Streptomyces sp. NPDC057010
GCGGCACACCCCGGCCAAGAGGCGGCCCACGCACCTGCGGGGGGGCCACCCCCCCGATACCCCACCCCGCGGGGGGGGGGCGGGGCGGGTGCGTCCCGCCCCCGCCGCACAGCCAGGACGGGCCGAAAAGCGCTCCGCGCGCGCCCGGCTTGTCCAACCCGGCCAACCACGGAAGGGTGATCCTTCCGTACAGGCGGAAATCCGGTCCGTCAGCGCTTATACACTGCTCAACACAACGCGTCAGGCCCACAGTGTCGTGCGTCTTCCACGCGGCTACCCCCTCCACCGCCTGCGGCCGTCGGGACGGCCGTCCGCACTGGACTTGTGAGGACCCACGTGAGCTCGAAACCTGTCGTACTCATCGCCGAAGAGCTGTCGCCCGCCACCGTCGAGGCGCTCGGCCCGGACTTCGAGATCCGGCACTGCAACGGCGCCGACCGCGCCGAACTGCTGCCCGCCATCGCCGACGTCGACGCGATCCTCGTCCGCTCGGCCACCAAGGTCGACGCCGAGGCCATCGCCGCCGCCAGGAAGCTGCGGGTCGTCGCCCGCGCCGGCGTCGGTCTGGACAACGTGGACGTCTCCGCCGCCACCAAGGCCGGCGTGATGGTCGTCAACGCCCCGACCTCGAACATCGTGACCGCCGCCGAGCTCGCCTGCGGCCTGCTCGTCGCCACCGCCCGCAACATCCCGCAGGCCAACACCGCCCTCAAGAACGGTGAGTGGAAGCGGAACAAGTACACGGGTGTCGAGCTCAGCGAGAAGACCCTCGGCGTCGTCGGCCTCGGCCGCATCGGCGTCCTGGTCGCGCAGCGCATGTCGGCCTTCGGCATGAAGATCGTCGCCTACGACCCCTACGTACAGCCCGCGCGCGCCGCCCAGATGGGCGTCAAGATGCTGACGCTGGACGAGCTCCTCGAGGTCGCCGACTTCATCACCGTGCACCTGCCCAAGACCCCCGAGACCCTCGGTCTCATCGGGGACGAGGCCCTGCACAAGGTGAAGCCCTCCGTCCGCATCGTCAACGCCGCGCGCGGCGGGATCGTGGACGAGGCCGCGCTGTACTCGGCCATCAAGGAGGGCCGGGTCGCCGGCGCCGGCCTCGACGTGTACGCGAAGGAGCCCTGCACGGACTCCCCGCTCTTCGAGCTGGACCAGGTCGTCTGTACCCCGCACCTCGGCGCGTCCACGGACGAGGCCCAGGAGAAGGCCGGCATCGCCGTCGCCAAGTCGGTGCGCCTCGCGCTCGCCGGTGAGCTCGTACCGGACGCGGTCAACGTCCAGGGCGGCGTCATCGCCGAGGACGTCCGTCCCGGCCTGCCCCTCGCCGAGAAGCTCGGCCGCATCTTCACCGCCCTCGCGGGCGAGGTCGCGGTCCGCCTCGACGTCGAGGTCTGCGGCGAGATCACCCAGCACGACGTCAAGGTGCTCGAACTCTCCGCGCTCAAGGGCGTCTTCGAGGACGTCGTCGACGAGACGGTCTCCTACGTCAACGCGCCGCTGTTCGCGCAGGAGCGCGGCGTCGAAGTGCGCCTGACCACCAGCTCGGAGTCCCCGGACCACCGCAACGTGGTGACCGTGCGCGGCACCCTGTCGGACGGTCAGGAAGTCTCGGTCTCCGGCACCCTCGCGGGCCCGAAGCACCTTCAGAAGATCGTGGGCATCGGCGAGTACGACGTGGACCTGGCGCTGGCCGACTTCATGGTCGTGCTGCGCTACGCCGACCGCCCGGGCGTGGTCGGCGCGGTCGGCCGCATCCTCGGCGAGGCCGGCCTGAACATCGCGGGCATGCAGGTCGCCCGCGCCGAGGCGCACGGCGAGGCCCTCGCGGTCCTCACCGTCGACGCGGAGGTCCCGGCGAACGTCCTCGCGGAGATCTCGGCCGAGATCGGCGCCGTCTCGGCGCGCACGGTCAGCCTCGGCTGATCCGTACCCGTACGACACGGCGAAGGGCCCGGGGGAGACCCCGGGCCCTTTCGCGTTCCGCCTCACGGCCGCACCCGCACCGATCAGTTGTACGTCGGCACCTGCACGCCGGCTCCGGGAGCGTCGGCCTGCGCGGCCGCGGGCGGAGCCGCGGCTTCGACACCCCGCAGCAGCGTCGCGGCGAGCAGCGCCGCCCCGAGCAGCAGCGCCGTACCGCCCCAGGCCGCGTACTGCATTCCGTGGACGAAGGCCTCGCGGGCCATGCCCAGTACCTGCTCACCGGCGGTGCCGCCCAGCTGCCGGGCGGTGGCGACCGCGCCGCCCAGGGTCTCCCGGACGGCGGGCTCGGAGCCCGTCAGGTCGCTGCGGTAGACCGCGGTGCCCAGGCTGCCCAGGACCGCCATGCCGAGCGCGCCGCCGAACTCCTGGCCCGTCTCCAGCAGGGAGGCGGCGGAACCGGCCTTCTCGGCGGGGGCCGAGGCCAGCGCCATGTCCGAGACCAGGGACATCACGGTGACGATGCCCGAGGCCAGCACCCCGGCGCCGGTCAGCAGCAGCCACAGCGAGTCGGTGTCCACGAGGCTGACCAGGGCGAATCCGGCGGCGGCGAGGAGGAACCCGCCGGCGATGACGTAGGCCCGCTCCACCTTCTGGGCGAGGGCGGCGGACACGGGGGCCGCGGCGCCGATGACGACCGAGGGGGCCAGGCTCCACAGGGCGGCTTCCAGGGTGCCCATGCCGAGCACGGACTGGAGGTACTGGGTGGTGAAGTAGGCCGAGCCCATCATGGCGAAGGCGGCGATGGTGTTCAGCCCGATGCCCGCCCCGAATCCGCGCCGGCCGAAGAGGGCGCGGGGGACCATCGCGTCGTCACGGCCGCGCTGGCGGCGGACGAAGACGAAGCCGAAGACCAGGCCGAGGGCGAGCGAGCCGAGGTAGAGGGGCCCGAACCCCTCGGCGGCGATCTCCTTGAGCCCGTAGACGACCGGCAGCACGGCGGCCATGGACAGGGGGACGCTCAGCAGGTCGAAGCGGCCGGGGGCCGGGTCCTTGAACTCGGGGACCAGGACGGGGACGAGGACCAGCAGGAGCAGCATCGCGGGCACGTTGACGAGGAAGACCGAGCCCCACCAGAAGTGGTTCAGCATCAGACCGCTCATCACGGAGCCGAGGGCGATGCCGCCGGTCATGGCGCCCGACCAGATGGCGATGGCCTTGCCGCGCTGCTTGTCGTCCTGGAAGAGGTTCCGTACGAGGGCCAGCGTGGAGGGCATCAGGGTCGCGCCGCCGATGCCGAGCAGGACGCGGGTCGCGATGAGCATCTCGGCGCTGGTGGCGTAGCCGGCGCCGACCGAGGCGATGCCGAAGGCGGTCGCGCCGATCAGCAGCAGCTTGCGGCGGCCGATCCGGTCGCCGAGCGAGCCCATCGTGATCAGCAGGCCGGAGAGGGCGAAGGCGTAGCTGTCGAAGATCCAGAGCTGCTGGGTGGCGCTGGGGTCCAGCTCCCGGGTGATGGCCGGGATGGCGAAGTAGAGGACGGAGACGTCCATCGAGACCAGGAGCAGGGGCAGCACGAGAACGGTGAAAGCGATCCATTCGCGGCGGCCGGCGAGGCGCGCTGTGGCGGCGGGGTTCGTCATGAGAAGCAATGTACAGACGTCATAAACGCTTGTCTAGGACGGATGTGTAGAACTTCCGTCTAGGACAGTCGTCTTGCTACGGTGTGGGGCATGGGACATCGCGAAGATCTGCTCGAAGGCGCCAAGAAGTGCCTGGTCGAGAAGGGGTTCGTGCGCACCACCGCGCGCGACATCGTCAGCGCCTCGGGCACGAACCTGGCGTCCATCGGCTACCACTACGGCTCGAAGGACGCTCTGCTCACCCAGGCCTTCATCGCCCTGATGGAGGAGTGGGGGGAGGTCTTCCAGGACGGCCTGGAGGGTGAGGGCGGCTCGCTGGAACGCTTCCGCGCGCTGTGGGAAGGGGTGTTGGCGCAGCACGAGAAGGCGGGCCCGGTGTGGGCGGCCAGCATGGAGGTGGCCCTGAGCGGGGAGCAGCGGCCGGAGCTGCGGGCCATGCTCGCCGCCTCGCAGGGCGAGGGGCGCCGGGGGCTGATCTCGATGCTGACCGGCACCCCGGAGGACCGGCTCGACGAGCGGGACGTGCGTACGCTCGGCGCGTTTTACCAGGCGCTGCTGAACGGCCTGATGCTCCAGTGGCTGTTCGATCCGGAATCGGCGGCCACCGCCGAGGAGTTCACGGAGGGCATGCGGAGGGCCGCCGCGATGCTGAACCCGGCCGGCGGGGACCCGTCGTAGCCGTCAGCCGTGCAGGCGGGAGGCCTTGAGGGCCATGTGGAGCAGCAGGCGGTCCTCGCCCTCGTCCAGGTCAAGACCGGTCAGCTGCTCCACCCGGGCGAGCCGGTAGTACAGCGTCTGGCGGTGGATGCCCAGGGCCGCCGCCGCGCGGCCGGCCTGGCCGGCGCAGTCCAGGAACACCTCGGCCGTGCGGGCGAGTTCGCGGTGGGCCGGGCCCAGCAGGGCGCGGGCCGCCGGATCGTCCACCGGGTCCGCGGCGAGCGCGGCCAGCAGCCGGTAGGGGCCGATCGCCGACCACTGGGCGACCGGGCCGAGCCGCGGCTGCGCGGCGGCCGCCCGGGCCGCTGCCACGGCCTGCTCCCAGGCACCGGGCAACTCCGCGAGGCCCCGCACGGGATCGGCGACCCCGACGGTCATGGCGCGAACACCCCCCGCGACGCCTGCGCCTCCCGGGGCTCCCGCCGTACCCGCCGTACTCGCGGCGCCCCGGGCTCCTGCCGGCCCGCCAGCTCCCGCGGGACCCTCCGTACTCGCGGCGCCCCGGGCTCCTACCGCTCCCGCGGTGCCCCGGGCTCCTGCCGGCCCCCCGGCTCCCGCCGCTCCCGCGGTGCCCCGGGCTCCTGCCGGCCCCCCGGCTCCCGCCGCTCCCGCGGTGCCCCGGGCTCCCGCCGGCCCGCCGGCTCCCGTCGTACCCGCCGCTCCCGCGGGGTCCCGGGATCCCGGCGGGCCGCCGGTTTCGGCGGTGGACGCAGCGCCCGCCGCGGCGCGTGGGAGGAGGCGGGTCACCGCCGTCAGGGCCGGGGCCAGGGCGTCCGTCGAGCGCAGCCGGAGCAGCACCGCCAGGGCCGAGCCACCGCCCTTGCCGCCCGGCTCCCCGCAGGGGACCACGCACACCGCCGCCGCCCCCGGCACCGAAGCCGGCGGCTCCCCGGACCACGGCGCCACGCACACCGCCGCGTGCAGCCCGTCCCCGCCCGCGCCCAGAGCGACCCGCAGCGCCGCCACCGCCATGTCCTGCTGCCAGCCCCGCGCAGCGGTGAGCACCGCCAGGAACTCCCGCGACAGGTCCGCGCCGGCCTTCGCCTCCTCGGCGAGCAGGATCCCGATCCGTGTCGCCACCTCCATGGCCGCCGCCAGCTCCGCCGCGCCAGGGCCGGGCTCCTGGTCGAGGAGCCATACGTAGCCCTGCACGATGCCCCGGTACCGCACCGGCAGACAGATCCGCCCCCGGAAGACCCCGGCCTCGGGCGCCGCCGGGATGCGGACCGGGCCCGTCGCGCGGGCGATGCCGAAGCCCTCGAACCACGAGCGGACGGCCGCCGTCGACTGGCGGGTCAGGATCGAGCGGGTCCGTACCGGATCCATCGCGGCGTCGTCGTCGCTGTCGTGCGCGCCGAAGGCGATGAGGCGGAAGTCCCGGTTCTCCAGGGTCGCAGGGGCGCCGAGCAGCGCCGAGATCTCGTCCACCAGGTCCTGGTAATCGCCCTTCACCCGGACATTCTCCCACCCCGGGACAGGCTCTTCAGACAGATGTATGAGATCCGGGACACGGATGCGTGACAGCTGTCGATGGCAGAGGATCAAAGCGATCCTTAGGTTTCACGGTGGTTTTACTTGCGGTTTCTACCGCGCTTTCTTCTGCCACCCGTTGGAGGTGCCCGTGCTGGGTCCCGTGATCCTCGCCGCTTCGCGCAGCGACAGGATGCGCCGAATCGTCTCTGCCGCCCCGGTGACCAAGCCCGTGGTGAACCGCTTCATCCCCGGGGAGACGGTCGACCAGGTCATCCCGATCGTCGAGCGGCTCACGCGCTCCGGCCTGGAGGTCACCCTCGACGTCGTCGGCGAGGACATCACCGAGGTGGCGCAGTCGCACGCCGCCCGGGACGCCTACCTCCAGCTCATCGAGCGCCTCGCGGAGCTCGGCCTCGGCGAGACCGTCGAGATGTCCGTGAAGCTGTCGATGTTCGGCCAGGCACTGGAGGGCGGCCACGAGCTGGCCCTCGCCAACGTCCGCCCGGTCGTCGAGGCCGCCGCGGCCATCGGCACCACCGTGACCCTCGACGCCGAGGACCACACCACCCTCGACTCGATGTTCGCCATCCACGAGGAACTGCGCCGCGACTTCCCGCAGACCGGCTGCGTCATCCAGGCCTACCTCTTCCGCACCGAGGTCGACGCCCGCCGGCTGGCCGCCGCCGGCAGCCGCGTCCGCATCGTGAAGGGCGCCTACAAGGAGCCCGCCGAGGTCGCCTACCAGGACAAGTCCGAGATCGACCGGGCGTACGTCCGCATCATGAAGATCCTCATGGAGGGCGAGGGCTACCCGATGATCGGGTCCCACGACCCGCGCCTCATCGCGATCGCACAGGAGCTCGCCCGGACGGCCGGGCGCAAACTGGACGAGTACGAGTTCCAGATGCTGTACGGCATCCGCAGCGAGGAGCACCTGCGACTGGCGGCGGAAGGCCACCGGATGCGTGTGTACACGGCCTACGGGACGGACTGGTACGGCTACTTCATGCGCCGTCTCGCGGAGAAGCCGGCCAACCTGCTCTTCTTCGTCCGCTCGATGATCACCAAGAACTAGCCAAGAGCCAAGAGCCAAGAGCCAAGAACCAGGTCAAGGAGTTACCAGCCCCATGGATGCTGTGACCCAGGTCCCCGCGCCGGTCAACGAGCCGGTCCACTCGTACGCCCCCGGCACCCCGGAGCGCGCACGTCTCGAAACGCAGCTCAAGCAGCTGTCCGAGAACCCGATCGACCTCCCGATGACGATCAACGGCGTCAAGCGGATGGGTGGCGGCGAGCGCTTCGACGTCGTCCAGCCGCACGACCACAAGTCGGTGCTCGGCACCTACGCCAACGCCACCCAGGCCGACGCGCAGGAGGCCATCGACGCCGCCCTCGCCGCCGCCCCGGCCTGGCGCTCGATGTCCTTCGACGACCGCGCCGCGATCATCCTGCGCGCCGCCGAGCTGCTGTCCGGCCCGTGGCGCGAGAAGCTCGCCGCCTCCACCATGCTGGGCCAGTCGAAGACCGCGCAGCAGGCGGAGATCGACACCCCGTGCGAGCTCGTCGACTTCTGGCGCTTCAACGTCCACTTCGCCCGCCAGATCCTGGCCGAGCAGCCCGGCGCGAACTCCGCCGGCGTGTGGAACCGCAGCGACCACCGCCCGCTCGAGGGCTTCGTCTACGCGATCACCCCCTTCAACTTCACGGCCATCGCGGGCAACCTGCCGACCGCCCCCGCCCTGATGGGCAACGTGGTGCTGTGGAAGCCTTCCCCGACGCAGACCCACTCCGCGGTCCTCCTCATGGAGCTCCTGGAGGAGGCCGGCCTGCCCAAGGGCGTGATCAACCTCGTCACCGGCGACGGCATCGCGGTGTCGGAGGTGGCCCTGAACCACCCCGAGCTGGCGGGCATCCACTTCACCGGCTCGACCAAGACCTTCCAGTACCTGTGGAAGACGGTCGGCAACAACATCGAGAAGTACCGCTCCTACCCGCGCCTCGTCGGGGAGACCGGCGGCAAGGACTTCGTCGTCGCGCACCCGTCCGCGGACCGCGCCGTCCTGAAGACCGCGCTGACCCGCGGCTCCTTCGAGTTCCAGGGCCAGAAGTGCTCGGCGTCCTCGCGCGCCTACATCCCGGCCTCCATCTGGAACGACGGCTTCAAGGAGGCCTTCGCGGCCGAGGTCGACGGCATCTCCATGGGTGACGTCCGCGACCTGACCAACTTCATCGGCGCCGTCATCGACGAGCGTTCCTTCGCGAAGAACAAGGCCGCGATCGACCGCGCCAAGTCCGACCCGACCTGCGAGATCGTCGCGGGCGGCACGTACGACGACTCGGAGGGCTACTTCGTCCGCCCGACCGTCATCGTGTGCACCGACCCGGAGAACGAGGTCTTCACGACCGAGTACTTCGGCCCGATCCTGGCGGTCCACGTCTACGAGGACGAGGCCTACGACGCCATGCTGGCCCAGATGGAGTCCGTCTCGGCCTACGCCCTGACCGGCTCGATCATCGCCGGCGACCGCTACGCGGCGGCGGACGCGATGGAGAAGCTCCGCTTCGCGGCGGGCAACTTCTACATCAACGACAAGTCCACCGGCGCCGTGGTCGGCCAGCAGCCCTTCGGCGGCGGCCGCGCCTCGGGCACCAACGACAAGGCCGGCGCGGCGACGAACCTCCAGCGCTGGACCTCGACCCGCTCCATCAAGGAAACCCTGGTCGCCCCGACCGACTACGGCTACCCGCACATGGGCTGACCCCGGCCCGTCCCTGAACCCCGCCCCCGCTCCGGTACCCCCAATTCCGGAGCGGGGGCGGTTCCAGTTCCCGGGGCCGGTCAGACCTCGACGAGGACCTGGTCCAGGGACTTGCGGATCAGGTCGGGGACCTCGCAGTCGTCGGCGGGGTAGCCGATCGGGATCACCGCGAAGGCCTTCTCGTTCTCGGGGCGGTTCAGGGCGTGGGAGAGGAAGCGCATCGGGCTCGGGGTGTGGACCAGGGCCGCCAGACCGGACAGGTGGAGGGCGGACAGGAGCATGCCGACCGCGATGCCGACCGACTCGTCCACGTAGTAGTGCTTGCGCTTCGTGCCGTCCGGGCCGAGCCAGTAGCGCTGCTGGAAGACCACGACGAGGGCCGGCGCGTCCGTGAGGTGCGTCTTCACGGCATCCGTGCCGAGGGGACGCAGGGCCGCGAGCCACTCGTCGCCGAGCCGGCCGTCGTAGGAGAGCGCCTCCTCCCGCTCGGCGGCGGCGCGGATCCGCTGCCGGACCGCCGGGTCCTTGACCAGGACGAAGGTCCACGGCTGCTGGTGCGCCCCGGAGGGGGCGGTCGCGGCGCACGCGACGGCGTCCCGGACCACCTGCTCGGGGACCGGGTCGGAGGAGAAGTGGCGTACGGTCCTCCGCTCGTCCATCCGCGCCCGCAACTCGGCGGAGCGGGCGAGGGATTCCGCGCTCGGCATCCGCTCGGGCCGGTAGGCGGCGGGGCGGTACGGCTGGCCGTGGATCGGCGTCCACTGCTGGGTATCGGGCGACATGCCGTGAGTGTGCTGAGCCGGGCCCGCGGATCGCCAGGAACGTGCCGGTCGATTCGTGGCGGGGAGACACTGGTTCCATGACCGATACGCGGACACGCCTCGCGCACACCTCGCAGTTGGGCCCCGGAACGCTCCAGGAGGTCCGGTCGCTGCTCGATGCCGCGTTCGAGGGGGACTTCTCCGACGACGACTTCGAGCACGGGCTCGGCGGGATGCACGCCCTGGTGTACGGCGGCGGGGAGCTCCTCGCGCACGGGAGCGTGGTCCAGCGGCGGGTGGTCCACCGGGGGCGGGCCCTGCGGACCGGGTACGTCGAGGCCGTGGCGGTACGGGCGGACCGGCGCCGCCGCGGGCTCGGCGGGCTCGTCATGGCGGAGCTGGAGGGGGTCATCGCGCGGGCGTACGTGCTCGGGGCGCTCTCCTCCTCCGACGCCGGGGTCGCGCTCTACGCCGGCCGGGGCTGGTCCGTGTGGCCCGGCCGGATCGGGGCGCTGTCGCCGGACGGGCCCGTGCGTCTCCCCGAGGAGGAGGGGTCGACCTACGTCTGGGCGCCGCCCGGAGGGATCCGGCTGGACCCCGCCGGGCGGCTCGATTTCGACTGGCGCGACGGGGACGTGCTCTAGCTGCCGCTGATGCCGGCCGCGCCCGTCTCGATGTGGCCGGTGTAGCGGCGCGACCAGGTGCCGTCGGAGTCGGCCAGGATCGTGAAGTCGTACCAGCCGGCCGAGTACGCCACCGCGTTGAAGTAGTCCTCGCGCGAGGAGTTCGCCGGGACCGTGTACGTCCACGGGCCGTCCGTGCGGTAGGCGTTGGAGCGGATCGTGAAGGTGACCGGCGCGGCGGAGGTGTTCGTCATCCTGAAGTAGACCGCCGTCTTGCCGGTGCCCGGCTCGACCGCGAAGCGGGCCGCGACCTCGATCGCCTTGCCCGCCTTCGTCGCGTCCCCGATGAAGCGCCGCAGGAAGCGGTTCGGGCCGTACATCGAGATGTCGTACTTGCCGGAGCCGCTGCCCAGCCCGATGTTGAAGTAGTCCGTCGACGTGGCGCCCGGGTCCACCGTGTACTGCCAGGCCGCCGTGTCCCGGTACTGGTGCGGGTGGATCGAGAAGTGCGCCGCCCGCTTCGCCTCCGCGCCCTGGTTGGTCATCGAGAACCAGGCCAGGATCTTGCCGGACGCCCCGAACTCGAAGCGGTCCAGGTTGCCGTTCACCTGGTACGGAAGGGCCCGCGCCGGGCGGGTGCCCGGCTCCTGCGCCGGGAGGGCGTTGTCCTGCGGCACCGGGTTGGGCAGCGGGCCGCAGGTCGACTGCCCGATCACCTTGGCGGTGGGCGGGAGGCCGGCCGGAACCCCGTAGACCGGGTGCGCGAAGTCGAAGACCCCGGTCAGGTCGCCGACGACCTTGCGGCGCCACGCGCTGATGTTCGGGCAGGTGGCCGGGGTGCCCAGGGCGGCGGTCCAGGTTTCCATGAAGCGCAGCACCGAGGTGTGGTCGAAGACCTCGGAGCTCACCCAGCCGCCGCGCGTCCAGGGGGACATGACCAGCATCGGCACGCGGAAGCCGAGGCCGATCGGGGTGCCGTCGATGTACTCGCCGGGGGTGCCGGGCGGGGCGACCGGCGGCGGGACGTGGTCGAAGAAGCCGTCGTTCTCGTCGTAGTTGAGGAAGAGGACGGTCGAGTCGAAGACCTCCGGGTTCGCGGCGAGCGCGCGGTAGACCAGGTCCACGAAGTGCGCGCCGTCGCCCGGCGGGGCGTACGGGTGCTCGGAGAAGGCCTCGTTCGCGACGACCCAGGAGACCTGCGGGAGGGTGCCGGCGACCACGTCGGCGCGGATGGCGGCGGCGATGTCGTCCGGGGTGGAGCCGGTGACCTTCGGGACGGAGGCCATGCCGCGGTCCCACAGCGGGTTGCCGGGCGCCGCGTCCGTGAACTTCTTGAAGTAGGCGAGCCCGTTGTCCCCGTAGTTGTCCTGGGCGTTCTGGTACACCTTCCAGGTCATGCCGGCGCGCTGGAGGGCCTCCGCGTAGGTCTCCCAGGTGAGCCCGGACTCGTCGCCGCCGTCCTTGCTGGAGGCGTCGACCTTGCCGCTCCACAGGAAGGTGCGGTTCGGGCCGGTCGCGCTGAGCGTGGAGCAGAAGTAGGCGTCGCAGATCGTGTAGTTGTCGGCGAGCCCGTAGTGGAAGGGGATGTCGCCGCGGTCGAGGTAGCCGAGGGTGTGGGTCTTGCCGACGGCGGTGACCCAGTTGTCCATCCGGCCCTTGTTCCAGGCGCCGTGCTGGGAGCTCCAGCTGTGCGGGAGGTCGCCGGTGCACTGGGCGAGGGTCTCGCTGTCGGCCCCGCCGGCCGGCGGGGTGGAGGACAGCTTGAACGGGTACTGGCGGGCGCCCCAGTTGTACTGGTTGAAGGTGCCCCAGCCGCCCGGGATGTTGCCGGCGGCGCGGTCGCCGAAGCCGCGGACACCCTTCAGCCTGCCGAAGTAGTGGTCGAAGCTGCGGTTCTCCTGCATCAGGATCACCACGTGCTTCACGTCGGTGATCGTGCCCGTCGCGGCGGCCGCGGCCGCCGTCGTCGGCGCGATCGCGGGCAGGGCGGCGCCTGCCATCAGCCCGGCGCCGATTCCCACGAACCCTCTGCGGCTGATCGGTGTCACTGCCTGCTCGCCTCCAACTCCAGTGCCCCGCTGGCACATCGACGGCAAGAGTGACGGCAGTGGCCGCAAAGGTCTACATCCGTGCGGTAAGAACTCGGTGAACATCCGGCCCGCCGGATTCAGCTGTCGAGACGAACGAGCATCTTGCCCAGATTGTCTCCGCGGAGCATGCCCAGGAAGGCCTCCACCGTGTGATCGATTCCCTGGACAACGGTGGTGTCGGTGCCGATCCGGCCACTGCGCAGATGGGGGACGAGGAAATCCTCCAGCTCGTTCTGAAGATTGGTGTGATTGCGAACCAATACCCCTTCCAGTCGAAGCGACTTGTGCACGACCTCGAAGAGGTTGCGGGGCGCGGCGGGGGAGCGGTCGCCGTGGTACATCGAGATCCCGCCGACCCAGGCGATCCGCCCGTACTCGCGCAGCACGTCGATCGCGCCCTCCAGGTGGTCCCCGCCCACGTTGTCCACGTACACGTCGATGCCGTCGGGGGCGGCTTTCGCGAGCTGCTCGCCGACCGGGCCGTCGTGGTAGTCGAAGGCCGCGTCGAAGCCGAGCACTTCGGTGAGGTGACGGACCTTGGCGGCCGAGCCGGCGCTGCCGATGATCCGGCGGGCGCCGAGCAGCCGGGCGATGTGGCCGGTCGCCGTGCCCACCCCGCCCGCCGCGGCGGAGACGAAGAGGTCCTCGCCCTCGCGCAGGGCCGCGGTCCGGGTCAGGGCGGCGTACGCGGTCAGGCCGGTGCCGCCGAGGATGGAGAGGTACGCCTCCAGCGGGACGTCCAGGTGGTTCCGCAGCGTGCGCGTGCCGTCGACGCCGCGCGTGACCAGGGCGTGCGTACGCCACCCCTGCCGGTGGAAGACGAGGTCGCCCTCGCGCAGCCCCGGATCGCGGGAGGCGAGCACACGGCCCACCGACCGGCCCTCCAGCGGGGCGTGGAGCTCGAAACCGTCCTCGCCGCCGTCCATCATCCCGCGGTGGTACGGGTCCACCGAGAGCAGCAGGTTCTGCACGAGGGCGGTGCCCGGCTCCGGCTCCGGAACGGGGGACTGCGCGATGGTGAACCGGTCGGCGGTGGGGAAGCCGGTGGGGCGGGCGATCTGGTGCACGGCGTAAGCGGTGTTCGTCATGGGGCCGACGCTAGGAGGGAATCACCGGGCCGGGCAGGGGGTTTGGCTCATGGAAGCCGCCGTTGCATGAGCGGCGCTCATGGAACGAGGTGAGAGGCCCATGGCAGCCGGCATCGGCGGCACCGGAACCGGCACCGGAAGCGCCCGCGCGAGCGGCCCGGCCGAGCTCGGTCCGCACGAACTGCGCATCCTGGTCGCCGTATCCGAGACCGGCGGGTTCTCCGCCGCCGCGGTACGGCTGGGCCTGACCCAGTCGGCCGTCTCGCACTCCGTGCGGGGCAGCGAGGCGAAGCTCGGCGCGGTGCTCTTCGAGCGCGGCCGCGGCGGCGCCTCGCCCACCCCGGCGGGGGAGCGGGCCGTCGCCCTCGGCCGCCGGATCCTGCGGCTGTACGAGGTCCTTGGCGCGGAGGTGCGCGGCGCGGGCCGGGGCGGGGCGGCCGCGGGCGGGGACGCGGTGGAGGGCGTGCTCCGGATCGCCGCCTTCCGCAGCGCGGCCCTGCACCTGCTGCCGCCCGCCCTGGAACGGCTCACCGCCCGGCACCCCGGGATCCGCCCCGAGGTCAGGGTGGTGCGCGAACTCGGCGCCGGCACGGCCGGGGAGGTGGCGGCGGGCCGCGCCGACCTCGGCATCGCCACGCTGGGCGGGCAGGACGACGTACCGGCGGGCCTGCTGACCGGACTGCTCAGGGAGGAGGCGTACGCGCTGGTCCACCCGGCCGGACACCCCGACCCGAAGTCGCTGCCGCTGCTGGACTGGGACGAGAACTGCGGCTCCTACACCCGCGCGTGGTGGCAGGCCCAGGACTGGATCCCCCGCGCCACCGTCAAGGCCGAGGACGACGGCATGGTGCTGACCATGGTCGGACGCGGGCTCGGGATGGCGATCCTGCCCGAGCTGTCGCTGTGCGAGGCGACCGCGGCCGTCGACATCACCGATTTGGGCCATCAGAGGCCGGTGAGGCGGGTGGGATACGTCACCACGCCGGAATCAGCCGCAACCCTCGCCGTGAGGGCTCTGATCAGGGAACTTCGCTCCGGTAAGGGCTGAAAGCGGAACCGAGAGAGCAGGCCGTCCGGGGGGTTCGGCGTCTCAGATAGTAGGAAGTCCGAGTAATTGCGGAGACATACAGCGGGAGCTGCCCTAGCTTTGTAGAAGCCGAACGTCTCGCCGATCCGGCGAATGGCGGTCGAGAGCGCGCGCCCCGGCAGGCAACCCCTGCGGCGCACTGCTCCCCGCCTCTTCCGGCGCCTTGAAGGAACCCCTCATCCGTGGCTCCGCCACGCCGTGATCTCAAGGAGTCGATCACCATGCACACCACCTCCTCCGCCCCCGCCGGCCGCCGCGTCCGCCGCTCCTCCACGGCCGACGCCGACCGCAAGAACGCCGCAGCCGCCCTGCAGCGCGCCCTGGACCGCCGGGACAACGGCGGGTCGACCGGCCACTGACCTGCGCCGGCCCGCTCCATCCCGAGACATGTTGCGTCCAGATGATGGACGCAATGTGTCTGAGGGCTGGGACACGGAGTACGGTTCCGACATGTCGACCAGCATCAATCTCGCAGTGATCCCCGGTGATGGCATCGGCCAGGAAGTCGTGGCTCAGGGACTCAAGGTCCTTACCGCGGTCCTGCCCCAGGATGTGAAGCTGGAGACCAAGGAATACGACCTCGGCGCCCAGCGCTGGCACCGCACCGGTGAGACCCTCCCGGACGCGGAGCTCGAAGCGCTGAAGCACCACGACGCGATCCTGCTGGGCGCCATCGGCGACCCGTCGGTCCCGTCCGGCGTCCTGGAGCGCGGTCTGCTGCTGAAGCTCCGCTTCGCCTTCGACCACTACATCAACCTGCGCCCCTCGAAGCTCTTCCCCAACACGGCCACCCCGCTCGCCGGCCGCCCGGAGATCGACTTCGTCGTGGTGCGCGAGGGCACCGAGGGCCCGTACACCGGCAACGGCGGCTCGCTGCGCACCGGCACGCCGGCCGAGGTGGCCACCGAGGTCAGCCTCAACACCGCCTACGGTGTCGAGCGCGTGGTCCGTGACGCCTACGAGCGGGCCAACGCCCGCCCCCGCAAGAAGCTGACGCTCGTCCACAAGAACAACGTCCTCGTGTACGCGGGCCACATGTGGAAGAACATCTTCGACAAGGTCGGCCAGGAGTACCCCGAGGTCACCACCGACTACCTGCACGTCGACGCCGCGACGATCTTCTTCGTCACCCAGCCCGAGCGCTTCGACGTCATCGTCACGGACAACCTCTTCGGTGACATCCTCACCGACCTGGCCGCCGCCGTGACCGGCGGAATCGGCCTCGCCGCCTCCGGGAACATCAACCCGACCGGCGCGTTCCCGTCCATGTTCGAGCCCGTCCACGGCTCGGCCCCGGACATCGCGGGCACCGGCAAGGCCGACCCGACCGCGACGATCCTCTCCGTCGCCCTCCTGCTGCGCCACCTCGGCTACGAGGCCCAGGCCGTCCGCATCGAGGACGCCGTCTCCGCCGACCTGGCCGAGCGCGACGGCACCTTCCGCTCCACCGACGCGATCGGCGACGCCCTCGCCGCCCGCGTAGCCGGCTGACCCGGCAGCTCCACCTCAGGAAGCCGCCGGGTCGCATTCCAGGACCCGGCGGCTTCTCCTGTGCGGCCCCGGGTGCCACCATCTCCCCTGGGCCGCAACACCCCGTTTTTCCGAACCCCCCTCGCGCGCGATAATCGAACGCGAGGCCGCGGACTACGGGGAAGCTCGGACGTCCTAGTAACTAGTACGCATGAGCGCGGTCCGCCATACACAACGGTGAAGGACAAGCACTCATGACGACGCCCACGATCGAGCTCAAGCCCTCCTCGAACCCGCTGTCCGACGCGGAGCGCGAGGCGATCCTGGCCAGCCCCGGCTTCGGCCGCCACTTCACCGACCACATGGTGACGATCAAGTGGACCGAGGGCCGCGGCTGGCACGATGCCGAGCTGGTCCCGTACGCGCCCCTGGCGATCGACCCGGCGAACATGACGCTGCACTACGCGCAGACGATCTTCGAGGGCCTGAAGGCCTACCGCCAGCCCGACGGCACCGTCGCCACCTTCCGCCCCCAGGCCAACGCGGAGCGCTTCCAGGCCTCCGCCCGCCGCATGGCGATGCCGGAGCTGCCGGTCGAGCTGTTCATCGACGCCTGCGACGCGCTCATCAAGCAGGACCGCGCCTGGGTGCCGGACTCCGGTGAAGCCTCCCTGTACCTGCGGCCGTTCATGTTCGCCACCGAGGTCGGTCTCGGTGTCCGCCCGGCCAACGAGTTCCTCTTCATCGTGATCGCCTCGCCCGCCGGTGCCTACTTCCCCGGTGGCGTCAAGCCCGTCTCCGTCTGGCTCTCCGAGGAGTACGTCCGCGCGGCCAAGGGCGGCACCGGCGCGGCCAAGACCGGCGGCAACTACGCGGCCTCCCTCGTCGCCCAGGCCCAGGCCGCCTCGCACGGCTGCGACCAGGTGGTCTGGCTCGACGCCGTCGAGCACCGCTGGATCGAGGAGATGGGCGGCATGAACCTGTACTTCGTGTACGGCGACCGCATCGTCACCCCCGAGCTCACCGGCTCGCTCCTCCCGGGCATCACCCGCGACTCCCTCCTCACCATCGCCCGCGACCTCGGCTACACCGCCGAGGAGGGCCGCATCACCACCGAGGACTGGCAGCGCGACAACGAGAACGGCACCCTCACCGAGGTCTTCGCCTGCGGCACCGCCGCCGTCATCACCCCCGTCGGCTCGGTCAAGTCCGAGCGCGCCAACTGGATCCAGGGCGACGGCGAGCCCGGCCAGGTCACCATGCGCCTGCGCAAGGCCCTCCTGGAGCTCCAGACCGGCCACGCCGCCGACCACCACGGCTGGATGCACCCGCTGGGCTGAGCCCGGAGGCGACCGATCGGTACGGGCCTAGTCTGGAGTGGGGGCCCGTACCGAGGTGGTGTGCGATGTCCGAGGCAAGCAGCTACTGGGCTTCCGGGAACTGGAAGGTCTCCGAGGGCAAGGAAGAGGAGTTCGTTGACCGTTGGACGACCTTCCTGACCTGGACCAAGGAGGCGAACGAGGGCTTCCTCTTCGCCCGCCTGATCCGCGACCTGGGCAACCCGGGCCACTACGTGTCCTTCGCCTCCTGGCAGGACGTCGACGCGATGAAGGCCTGGCAGGACAAGCCCGAGTTCGCCGAGCACTTCGGCGGCTGCCGCGCACTGTGCGAGGACATGCAGGGCGGCGGTTTCTCGCTGGCGCGAGCGGTTGACGCCTGAGGCTCGCCCGTACGTACGAAGGCCCGCACCCCGGAACCCCGGGGTGCGGGCCTTCGTACGTGGAGGCGCGGCTCAGACGGCCACGGGCTCCTCGGCGGCAGCGCCGGAGCCGGCGTCGGCGGCGCCGGCCGCGGCGGGGGAGCGGCGGGCGGTCAGGGCGAGGTAGACCAGCCCGCCGGACAGGCCGGAGAGGATGAAGGAGCAGTCCACGCCGCCGGTCAGGGCGAGCAGCGGGCCCTCGTAGAACGGGGTGGTCACGGCCAGCACGCCGACTCCGGCGCCGACGGCCCAGGAGACGGTGGCGGCCGGGTTCCAGCCGCGGCGGTACCAGTAGATCCCGCCCACCGAGCGGCGGTTGAAGACCTGGAGGGCGTCGGCGTCGTACTGCCCGCGGCAGCGCACGTAGCCGATGAGGGTGATCACGGCCCAGGGAGTGCCGATCGCGGTCAGGAGCAGCACGAACGAGGTCATCGCGGACTGTACGTCCCACTCGAAGGAGCCGAAGAAGACGAACGCGGTGGCGACGGCCGCGGCGATCACGGTGGCCTTGGTGCGCGTGGCCTTGGGGACGATCGCGTCGAGGTCCAGGCCCATCGAGTAGAGCATCAGCCCGGCGTTGCCGACGGAGCCGGCCGCGGCGGCGGCGAGCAGCGGGACCAGGTACCAGAACGGCGCGGCCTCGACGAGGGGCCCGGCGTAGTCGGCGCCGGCCTTGGCGGCGAGGGCGGTGTAGGTGCCGAACAGCTGCGGTATCAGCAGGCCGATGAGCAGGCCCAGGCAGGTGGCCCAGAACACCTTGCGGGAGCTGTGCTTCCGGGGGGAGATGTAGCGGGTGTAGTCGCCGAGCAGGGTGATGAAGGCGACGGGGCCGCTGAGGCCGGCGGCGACGGCCGCGAGCAGCCAGGTCGGCCAGAAGGAGCCGAGGAGGAGGGTGGTCTCCGGCGGCGCGGCGGTGGTGAAGTCCGGGGCGTAGGCGAAGAAGCCGACGGCCAGCAGGACCACCATGCCGATGGAGAGCACCTTGCTCATGCGCAGCAGCAGTCGGTAGCCGAAGACGGCCCCGACGACGGTACACGCGGCCAGTACGCCGTACATCGCGGCGCGCGAGACGCCGGTGTCCGGGAGGCCCGTCAGCCGGGAGAGGGTGCCGACCATCACGTCGCCGCCGATCCACAGCGTGAGCGCGGTGTAGCCGAGCGCGAGCAGCAGGCCCACGATCGAACCGACCAGCCGTCCCCGGACGCCGAACTGGGCGCCGCTGGAGGTGGACAGGTTGGTGGCCGTCCTCAGGGAGACCAGCGCCAGCGGCGCGGTGAAGGCGATGCCGACGACGGTGCCCGTCACGATGGCGGTGACCGAGGGCCACAGGCCCAGCCCGAAGGACGGGGGCAGCCAGCCGAAGACGATCACGCCGAGGCAGAGATTGGAGCCGAGCAGGATCGAGATCAGGTCACGGGGACCGCTCGTTCGCTCCTCTTCCGGGATGGTGTCGACTCCGCGCTGTTCGATGGGCATGGGGGGACTCCCTTGGCAGGGCGGGGATGCGTGAGCAATTGTTTGAGCGACACTCAATGTGACTCATGCCCTGCTCGTAGGTCAATGATTCCCAGCTAGGAAATGAAGAGTTAGAGTGATGCTCTAACCCATCGAGTCAAAAGGTGGTGGATCGCCGTGCGGCTGACCCCTACGGAGCGCGACCGGCTGCTGCTCCGCAGCGCAGCGGAACTGGCCAGGGCCCGGCGGGCCCGGGGCCTCAAGCTCAACGTCCCGGAGGCCACCGCGCTGATCGCGGACACGGTCTGCGAGGCCGCGCGCGACGGCAAGCGGCTCGCGGAGGCCATCGAGGAAGCCCGCGGCGTGCTGGGCCCCGACGACGTCCTGCCGGGCGTGGCCGACGTGGTCACCGAGGTGCACGTGGAGGCCGTCTTCGACGACGGATCCCGTCTCGCGGTGGTCTCCTCGCC
The DNA here is from genome assembly GCF_042673805.1 of Streptomyces sp. NPDC057010. NCBI lineage: Bacteria > Bacillati > Actinomycetota > Actinomycetes > Kitasatosporales > Streptomycetaceae > Streptomyces > Streptomyces sp. NPDC057010. Next base: position 65,972 of record NZ_JBHUSC010000014.1, read on the forward strand.
CATCCAGGGCGCGGCCTCCCTCGGCGACGACGCCCCCGGCGCGGTCGTCCCCGGCCCCGGCGCCCCCCAGCCGGAGCCGGTGCTCCACCTGCGCGTGCGCAACACCGCCGCCGTGCCGGTGAGCGTCACCTCGCACTTCCACTTCTTCGAGGCCAACCCCCGCCTCGACTTCGACCGGGCCGCGGCCTACGGAATGCGGTTGTGCGTGCCCGCCGGCTCGTCCGTACGGTTCGACCCCCACGGCGAGGGCGAGGTCGGGCTGGTCCCGATCGGCGGCGACCGCATCGCCGTCGGCTTCGCCGGGCTGGTGGACGGCCCGCTGGACGCCCCCGGAGCCAAGGAGCTGGCGCTGAGCCGCGCGGCCGCCTGCGGGTACCTGGGCGCGCCGGCGCAGCAGGAGCCCGGGGACAGCCCGGCCGGCCACGGTGCCGGCACCACCGACCACGCGGACGGAGAGCAGGCATGAGCCGCCAGACGCCCCACAGCGACCACTGTGCGCCGGGCAGCCGGCACATTGACCCGCACGAGTACGCCTCCGTCTTCGGCCCCCGCGCCGGGGACCGGGTCCGGCTCGGCGACTCCGGGCTGACCGTCCGGGTGGAGTCCGACGCGCAGAAGCCGGGCGACGAGTTCCTGGCGGGCTTCGGCAAGACCGCCCGTGACGGCCTGCACCTGAAGGCCGCGGCCGTCCGTGAGACCTGCGACGTCGTCATCAGCAACGTGCTGGTCATCGACGCCGTCCTCGGCATCCGCAAGGTGTCCATCGGCATCCGCGAGGGCCGTATCCACGCGATCGGCCGGGCCGGCAACCCCGACACCCTCGACGGGGTCGACGTGGTCGTCGGCACGGGCACCTCGATCGTCTCCGGCGAGGGGCTGATCGCCACCGCCGGAGCCGTGGACACCCACGTCCACCTGCTGTCCCCGCGCATCATGGAGGCCTCGCTCGCCGCGGGCGTCACCACGATCATCGGCCAGGAGTTCGGCCCGGTCTGGGGCGTCGGCGTCAACTCCCCGTGGGCCCTCAAGCACGCCTTCAACGCCTTCGACGCCTGGCCGGTCAACATCGGCTTCCTGGCCCGAGGCTCCTCCTCGGACCCGGCCCCGCTGGTCGAGGCGCTGGCCGAGGGCGGCGCCTCCGGCTTCAAGGTCCACGAGGACATGGGCGCCCACACCCGCGCCCTGGACACGGCGCTGCGCGTGGCCGAGGAGCACGACGTGCAGGTCGCCCTGCACTCCGACGGCCTGAACGAGTGCCTCTCCGTCGAGGACACCCTGCGCGTCCTGGACGGGCGGACCATCCACGCCTTCCACATCGAGGGCTGCGGCGGCGGGCACGTCCCCAACGTGCTGAAGATGGCGGGCGTGCCGAACGTCATCGGCTCCTCCACCAACCCCACCCTGCCCTTCGGCCGGGACGCGGTCGCCGAGCACTACGGCATGATCGTCTCCGTCCACGACCTCAAGCCGGACCTCCCGGGCGACGCCGCCATGGCCCGCGACCGGATCCGCGCGGGCACCATGGGTGCCGAGGACGTCCTGCACGACCTGGGCGCCATCGGCATCACCTCCTCCGACGCCCAGGGCATGGGCCGCGCGGGCGAGACCATCCGCCGCACCTTCGCCATGGCGGCGAAGATGAAGGGCGAGCTGGGCCCCCTCGCCGGCGACGGCGAGGGCGACGACAACGCCCGCGTCCTGCGCTACATGGCCAAGCTGACGATCAACCCGGCCATCGCCCACGGCCTGGCTCACGAGATCGGCTCGATCGAGGTCGGCAAGCTCGCCGACATCGTGCTCTGGCGCCCCCAGTTCTTCGGCGCCAAGCCGCAGCTCGTCCTCAAGTCCGGCTTCCCGGCCTACGGGGTCACCGGCGACCCCAACGCCGCCACCGACACCTGTGAACCGCTGGTCCTCGGCCCGCAGTTCGGCTCGTACGGTGCCACCGCCGCCGACATCTCCGTCGCCTTCGTCTCGGCCGCCGCGGCGGCCCTCGGCAGCGACGAGATGCCGACCCGCAGGCGCCGGGTGGCCGTCCGCGGCACCCGCGGCATCGGCCCCAAGGACCTGCTCCTCAACTCCCGGGTGGGCGCGGTCGATGTCGACGCGCGCAGCGGCCTCGTCTCCCTCGACGGGGAACCGCTGCGCTCCGAAGCGGCCGACTCGGTCTCCCTCAACCGTCTCTACTTCCTGTAAGCCCTTAAGGACCTCCCTCATGACCACGAACAAGCCCGTGAACGCCGGATTCCGGATGCCCGCCGAGTGGACCCCCCACGAGCGCACCTGGATGGCCTGGCCCAGCCCGAACCCGACCTTCACCAACGAGCAGGAGCTCGCCGAGGCCCGCCAGGCCTGGGGCGCCGTGGCCCGCGCCGTGCGCACGTACGAGCCCGTGACCCTCGTCGTCTCGCCCGGTGACGCCGAGAGCGCCCGCGCGATCGTCGGCGAGGACGTCGAGCTGGTGGAGCGCGAGCTCGACGACGCCTGGATGCGCGACATCGGCCCGACCTTCGTCACCAACGACGCCGGCGAGCTGGCGGCCGTCGACTGGACCTTCAACGGCTGGGGCGCCCAGGAGTGGGCCCGCTGGGACCACGACTCGAAGATCGCCCGGCACATCTCCGACGCGGTAGGCACCCGTACGTACAGCACCCCGCTGGTCAACGAGGGCGGCGCCATCCACGTCGACGGCGAGGGCACCGTGCTCCTGACCGACACCGTGCAGCTGGGCAAGGGCCGCAACCCCGACTGGACCCGCGAGCAGGTCGAGGCCGAGATCCACGCCCACCTGGGCACGACCAAGGCGATCTGGCTCCCCTACGGTCTGGCCGGCGACTACGGCACCTACGGCACCCAGGGCCACGTCGACATCGTCGCCGCCTTCGCCCGCCCGGGCGTGGTCATGGTCCACACGCAGCCCGACCCGGCCCACCCGGATCACGAGCGCTGCAAGACCATCGCGGCCATCCTGCGCGCGTCCACCGACGCACAGGGCCGGCAGCTGCAGGTCGTGGAGATCCCCGCGCCGACGGTGCTGGAGGAGGACGGCGAGTGGGTGGACTACTCGTACATCAATCACTACCTGTGCAACGGCGGCGTCGTGCTGTGCTCCTTCGACGACCCGCGCGACGAGGAGGCCGCCGAGATCTTCCGCGGACTGTTCCCCGAGCGGACCGTGACACTCGTTGACGCACGTACGATTTTCGCCGGGGGTGGCGGTATCCACTGCATCACCCAGCAGCAGCCGAAGGTCTGACCTTCCGGAACGGACGAGGAGTGGGCCCATGGCGGCGGGTGGAGTACCGGTACGGGCGGCGCGAAAGAACGCGCCCCCGCGCGAGGACGTACTCGCCGCCGCCATGGCCACGATCGCCGAGCGCGGCCTGGAAGGCCTGACCATGGCCGGTCTGGGCCGCGAGGTCGGCATGAGCAGCGGCCACCTCCTCTACTACTTCCGCAGCAAGGACGAGCTCCTGCTGCAGACCCTGGAGTGGAGCGAGGCGGCGCTGGGCGACCAGCGCCGGGCCCTGCTGTCCCGGCGCGCCCCGGCGGCCGAGCGGCTGCGGGCCTACGTCGACCTGTACGTGCCGGAGTACGCCCGGGACCCGCACTGGACCCTGTGGCTCGAGGTCTGGAACCGCTCCCAGAACGCCGGCCCGGAGGAACGCGACCGGCAGGCGGCGATCGAGGGCGCCTGGCACCGGGACCTGGTGGCCCTGCTCGCCGAGGGCATCTCCCGCGGCGAGTTCCGCCCGGTGGACGCCGACCGCTTCGCGGCCCGCACCAGGGCCCTGCTCGACGGCTTCAGCATCCAGCTGGCCGTGGGTCTGCCGACGCTGGACCGCGAGGAAATCCTGAACCACGTCCGCGAATACCTCACGGAAGCCCTCACTCCCCGGGGGTAGCCCCGGCGGCGTTGTCGGCTGACCGGCCGGGTGCGGCGCCGTTGCCGGGGCGCTGCCCCGGACCCCGCGCCTCAAACGCCGGCGAGGCTGAGATTGCGGCGGTGCCCGCATGCTGAGATCCCGGTCCATCCGCGGCAAGCGGTATGGCACACTGCGAGCGTGCCTGCTCAGCTCATGATTATCGCCAGCAGCGCGCCGGTCCTCAGTGACCGCTGAACCGTGGAAGACCTTCGCGGGAGGCGGCCACCGTGCCCCAGACCCGCGCGCAAACCTCTCGCACCCGCGAGGGGTTTTTTCGTTTCCCGGCCTCATCCAGCCGAGACGTGAACGCGCGCGATGATGGGGGCAGTGGATCCCGGGATTCCGGAACCACTCATCCGACAGGAGTCAGATCAGCATGACGACGACACCAGAGGCGGCAGCAGCGGTCCTCGACGACAGCTTCCACGTCTTCGACACGACCCTGCGCGACGGCGCCCAGCGCGAGGGCATCAACCTCACGGTCGCCGACAAGCTGACGATCGCCCGCCACCTGGACGACTTCGGGGTGGGCTTCATCGAGGGCGGCTGGCCCGGCGCCAACCCCCGCGACACCGAGTTCTTCGCCCGGGCCCGTGCCGAGATCGACTTCAAGCACGCCCAGCTGGTCGCCTTCGGCGCGACCCGGCGGGCAGGCGGTTCGGCCGCCGAGGACCCCCAGGTGCGGGCCCTGCTGGAGTCCGGCGCCCCCGTGATCACGCTCGTGGCCAAGTCCCACGACCGGCACGTCGAGCTCGCCCTGCGCACCACCCTCGACGAGAACCTGGAGATGGTCCGGGACACCGTCTCCTACCTGGTCGCCGAGGGGCGCCGCGTCTTCGTCGACTGCGAGCACTTCTTCGACGGCTACCGCGCCAACGCCGAGTACGCGAAGTCCGTCGTACGCACCGCGCACGAGGCCGGCGCCGACGTCGTCATCCTCTGCGACACGAACGGCGGCATGCTGCCCGCGCAGATCACGGCGACCGTCGCCACCGTCCTCGCCGACACCGGCGCCCGCCTGGGCATCCACGCCCAGGACGACACCGGCTGCGCCGTCGCCAACACCCTGGCCGCCGTCGACGCGGGCGCCACCCACGTCCAGTGCACCGCGAACGGCTACGGCGAGCGGGTCGGCAACGCCAACCTCTTCCCCGTCGTCGCCGCACTGGAGATCAAGTACGGCCGCAAGGTGCTCCCCGAGGGCGCCCTCGCCGAGATGACCCGGATCTCGCACGCCATCGCCGAGGTCGTCAACCTGACCCCCTCCACGCACCAGCCGTACGTGGGAGTCTCCGCCTTCGCGCACAAGGCCGGCCTGCACGCCTCCGCGATCAAGGTCGACCCGGACCTCTACCAGCACATCGACCCCGAGCGGGTCGGCAACACCATGCGCATGCTGGTCTCCGACATGGCCGGCCGCGCCTCCATCGAGCTCAAGGGCAAGGAGCTCGGCGTCGACCTCGGCGGGGACCGCGCGCTGATCTCCCGGGTCGTGGAGCGGGTCAAGGAGCGTGAGCTCCAGGGGTACACCTACGAGGCGGCCGACGCCTCCTTCGAGCTGCTCCTGCGCGGCGAGGCCGAGGGCCGGGCCCGCAAGTACTTCCGCATCGAGTCCTGGCGCGCGATCGTCGAGGACCGCCCGGACGGCACCCACGCCAACGAGGCCACGGTGAAGCTGTGGGCCAAGGGCGAGCGGATCGTCGCGACGGCGGAGGGCAACGGCCCGGTCAACGCCCTCGACCGGGCCCTGCGGGTCGCCCTCGAACGCTTCTACCCCCAGCTGGCCAAGTTCGAGCTGGTCGACTACAAGGTCCGCATCCTGGAGGGCAAGCACGGCACCGAGTCCACGACCCGTGTGCTGGTCGCCACGACGGACGGCGTCCGCGAGTGGTCCACGGTCGGCGTCGCCCCGAACGTCATCGCCGCGTCCTGGCAGGCCCTGGAGGACGCGTTCACGTACGGCCTCCTCCACGCGGGCGTCGAACCGGCCGAGTAGCGGCCCTGCGCCGCACCGGACCTCGCCGGGCCTCCCGGCCCCGGGGAGGTCCGGCGCAGGGCGGAGACGGCCTTATGTCCTGCTCACACAGGAAAATGCCGGTTCGGGTAGCGTCGTGACTATGAGGACCAGGCTTATATCCGTACGTTTTGGATCAGTGCTGGCCGGTCTGCTGCTGGCCCTGTCGACGACCGCCCTGGTGGCCGCCCCGCAGGCCTCGGCCGCGACCGGCGTCGCCGCCGTGGGGGAGGCCCTCAAGAAGGGCCCGGTGTACGTCGACCCCCGCGCCGAGGCGCAGCTGCCCAAGGCGGAGGCGGACGCTCTCGCGCAGAAGATCAAGGACGCCGGGAAGCCGGTCTTCGTGGCCGTGCTGCCGGCGACGGCCGAGTTCCCCCAGGACAAGGTGCTCGGCGCCGTCCGGGCCGAGACCGGCATCACCGGGCTCTACGCGATCCGGCTCGGCGACGGCTTCAACGCCGGCGCCGACAAGGCCGTCATGCCGCAGAACGCCGTACGCAACCTCACCGAGGCCGTCAAGACCGGCACCCCGGTGGACGCGAGCACCCAGCTCAACAACTTCGTGGACCAGGCCCTGACCCAGGCAAAGGGCAGCGCCCCGGCCTCCTGGGGCAGCGCGGGCGCCGACGGCGGCGTCCCGGTGGGCGGTCTGATCACCCTCGGTGCGGTGGCCGCGATCGGCGGCGGTGGCGCCTACGCGCTGGTCCGCCGCAGCCGGAAGAAGAAGGAAGAGGCCCGGCGCGAGGCCATCGAACGCCTCAGCGTGGTCGTCGACGAGGACATCACGGCCTTCGGCGAGGAACTGGACCGGCTGGACTTCCACCCCGGCGAGCCCGGCGCCGACGACGCGATGCGCAAGGACTACGAGCAGGGCCTCGACTCGTACGAGAAGGCCAAGCAGATCATGGCCTCGGTGCAGCGCCCCGAAGAGGTCCAGGGCGTCACCCAGGCACTGGAGGACGGCCGCTACGCCCTGGCCTGCCTCGACGCGCGCCGGCAGGGCCGCCCTGTGCCCGAGCGCCGGCTGCCCTGCTTCTTCGACCCGCGCCACGGACCGAGCACCGAGGACACGGCCTGGGCCCCGGCGGGCGGCGCGCCCCGCACCGTTCCCGTCTGCGCGGCGGACGCCGTACGGCTGCGCGACGGTCAGGACCCGGCGGTCCGCACGGTCGACACCGAGCACGGACCGCGCCCCTACTACGACGCCGGCCCGGCGTACGGCCCCTGGGCCGGCGGCTACTTCGGCGGCGGCATCCTGCCGGGCCTGCTGATGGGCACGATGCTCGGCTCGATGATGTCGAGCCCGGCCTACGCCTCGGACTTCGGTGGCGGGGACTTCGGCGGCGGCTTCGAGGGGGGCGACGTCTCCGGAGCCGACTTCAACCCGTCCGACTTCGGCGGCGGGGACTGGGGCGGCGGTGGCGGCTTCGACGGAGGCGGCGGCTTCGACGGCGGGGGCGGCTGGTAGCCGCCCCCCGGTCACCCGAGCCGTGCGCGCTCCGTCAGGCCTGCTTGACGGCGGAGATGTCGAAGGTCAGCTTCACCTTGTCGCTGACCATCACACCGCCGGCCTCCAGGGCCGCGTTCCAGGTGAGGCCCCAGTCGGAGCGCAGGATCTCGGCGGAGCCCTCGAAGCCCACGCGCTCGCTGCCGTAGACGTCGGTGGCGGAGCCGTTGAACTCCAGGTCGATGGAGAGCGGGCGCGTGATGTCCTTGATCGTCAGGTCGCCGGTGATGCGGTAGGTGTCCGCGCCCACCCGGCTCGCCTCCGTGGAGCGGAAGGTCATCAGCGGGAAGGCCTCGGCGTCGAAGAAGTCCGCGCTGCGCAGGTGACCGTCCCGGTCGGCGATGCCGGTGTCGACGGAGGCGATCTTCACGTCGATGGAGGCGGTGGAACGGGAGGGGTCGCCGCCGTCCAGGTGGAGGGTGCCCTCGTGCTCGGCGAAGCTGCCGCGGACGTTGGTGACCATGGCGTGGCGGACAGTGAAGCCGATGCTGCTGTGGGCGGCGTCGATGGCGTAGTCGCCCGTGAGGGCGGCCAGGGCCGGGTCCACATCGAGCGTGGCGACGGCGCCGGCGTTGGCGGTGGCGGCGGCCTCGGGAAGGCGTACGGTCTGGCTGCGGCGGGTGAAGAGACCCATGGTTTGCTCCTCGGTAGCGGTTCTGTTGAATCTTCAACGACTTCAACGAGAGCGACGCTAGACCTATTCCGTTCAAATTTCAACATCTGGGCGGGTGTGGCCCCGTTTTGTGGAAGCACCACAAAGGACGAAGGTCCCGTATGGCGGAGTCCGCGCAACCCCCGGCCGTACTGTGCGGGCCGGACAGCTGATGACACCGGAGACTGTGCGGAATGAACGGAGGTTTTTCATCGCTCGCTTCGTAAGGTCGGTACATGACCGTTGTGGACCAGACCCCGAGCGAGCCCACGGACGCCCGCGGGCGCGTGGCCGAGCTGCACGCGCTGCGTGAGCAGGCGCGGCGTGGCCCCAGTGACCGCGCGACCGAGACCCAGCACGCCAAGGGCAAGCTGACTGCCCGTGAGCGCATCGCGCTGCTCCTGGACGAGGGTTCGTTCAAGGAGGTCGAGCAGCTGCGCCGGCACCGGGCGTCGGGGTTCGGCCTGGAGGCGAAGAAGCCCTACACCGATGGTGTGATCACCGGGTGGGGGACGGTCGAGGGCCGTACGGTCTTCGTGTACGCGCACGACTTCCGGATCTTCGGCGGCGCTCTGGGTGAGGCCCACGCCACGAAGATCCACAAGATCATGGACATGGCGATCGCGGCCGGCGCGCCGCTGGTCTCCCTGAACGACGGTGCGGGCGCCCGTATCCAGGAGGGCGTCTCCGCCCTCGCCGGCTACGGCGGGATCTTCCAGCGCAACACGAAGGCCTCGGGTGTGATCCCGCAGATCAGCGTGATGCTGGGCCCGTGCGCGGGCGGCGCCGCCTACTCCCCGGCGCTGACGGACTTCGTGTTCATGGTCCGCGACACCTCGCAGATGTTCATCACCGGCCCGGACGTGGTCCGTGCGGTGACGGGTGAGGAGATCACCCAGAACGGGCTCGGCGGCGCGGACGTGCACGCGGAGACCTCGGGGGTGGCGCACTTCGCGTATGACGACGAGGAGACGTGCATCTCCGAGGTCCGCTACCTGATCTCGATGCTGCCCTCCAACAACCGGGAGAACCCGCCCGTCCACGAGTCCTCCGACCCGGCCGACCGCCGCAGCGAGGTGCTGCTGGACCTGGTGCCCGCGGACGGCAACCGCCCCTACGACATGCTCAAGGTCATCGAGGAACTCGTCGACGACGGCGACGTCCTGGAGATCCACGAGCGCTGGGCCCGCAACATCATCTGCGCGCTGGCCCGCCTGGACGGGCAGGTCGTGGGCATCGTCGCCAACCAGCCCGGCCACCTCGCCGGCGTCCTGGACATCGAGGCCTCCGAGAAGGCCGCCCGCTTCGTCCAGATGTGCGACGCCTTCAACATCCCGATCATCACCCTGCTGGACGTGCCCGGCTTCCTGCCGGGCGTCGACCAGGAACACGGCGGGATCATCCGCCACGGCGCCAAGCTCCTGTACGCGTACTGCAACGCGACCGTGCCGCGGATCTCGCTGATCCTGCGCAAGGCCTACGGCGGCGCCTACATCGTCATGGACTCCCAGTCCATCGGCGCCGACATCACCTACGCCTGGCCCACCAACGAGATCGCCGTGATGGGCGCCGAGGGCGCCGCCAACGTCATCTTCCGCAAGCAGATCGCGGACGCCGAGGACCCCGAGGCCATGCGCACCCGCATGGTCAAGGAGTACAAGGCCGAGCTGATGCACCCCTACTACGCGGCCGAACGCGGTCTCGTCGACGACGTCATCGACCCCGCCGAGACCCGCGAGACCCTCGTCGCCGCCCTCTCGATGCTCCGCAACAAGCACGCCGACCTGCCCTCCCGCAAGCACGGCAACCCGCCGCAGTAAGGAGACCCGCCACCCATGAGCACCGACACCCTGCTGCGCGTCGAAAAGGGCAACGCCGCCCCCGAGGAACTCGCCGCGATCACCGCGATCCTCCTCGCCCGCGCCGCCACCACCCCCGACATCCCCGCACCCACCCGCTCCCAGGCCGGCTGGCGCCGCCTGGAACGCACCCCCGGCTTCCGCGCCCCCCACAGCTGGCAGGGCTAGGCGCCCACCGCTCCGTTCGACGGCCGCCGCCGCCCCGACCCCGATGCCATCCGGCACGGGGCCGGGTGCGGTGGGCGGCCGTTCGCGTTCTCCGACGGGCCCCGGCACTCCGGGCGGTCAGGCCGGGATCACTCCGCCTTGTTGGGCGCGGATCCGTACGGGAGACCGCCCTGGAAGAGAACGCTCCTGCCCCGCAGCAGGGGGCCGACGGTCTTCAGTTGCCATCCCATCACGGTGTCGGGGCTGAAGTTCGACCCGGTGATGTCGATGTGCAGCTGGTAGACGCGGCCGGTGGTGGTCAGCACCTTGACGTAGGCGTCACCGCCCTGGGCCTCGAGCGAGACGCCGCACGCGACGCCCGCTGCACCGCCGTTGGGATAGCCGAGGATGCCCGAAAGGTCCTGCCAGACCACCGGGTCTCCGGTGTCCGGTGCACGACCGGCGTAGGTGACGCCGTTGCGGACGGCGGCGCTGAACGACTCGTTGTTGCCGGGGGAGTAGCTGTCGATGTCGATACACGGCCCGGGGGGCCCGGTGGGCCCGGTCGGTCCAGTCGGTCCTGTGGGTCCGGTCGGCCCGGTGGGTCCGGTCGGTCCGGTCGGTCCTGTGGGTCCGGTCGGCCCGGTGGGTCCTGTGGGCCCTGTCGGTCCTGTGGGTCCGGTTAGCCCGGTGGGCCCTGTCGGTCCGGTGGGCCCTGTGGGTCCGGTGGGCCCTGTGGGTCCGGTGGGCCCTGTCGGTCCGGTCAGCCCAGTGGGCCCGGTGGGCCCTGTCGGTCCGGCGGGCCCGGTCGGTCCGGTCGGTCCGGTCAGCCCAGTGGGCCCGGTCGGCCCGGTCGGCCCGGTCGGCCCAGTGGGTCCGCTGGGTCCGCTGGGCCCGGTGGGTCCGGTAGGTCCGGTGGGTCCGGTAGGTCCGGTGGGTCCGGCCGGTCCCGTCGGTCCCGTCGGTCCCGCGGGGCCGGGCGGGCCCGGTGGGCCGGGCTTGCCCTTCGGGCCCTTGGGGCCGCGGCAGTCGTCGTCGTGACCGCCGGACGGTGCGGCCTTCGGCCGTGGCCTCGCCGTCTTGCAGTGGTCCCCGCCGTCCGGTGGGCCCGGCCGGGACGCCGACGCGACGGCGGGCAGAGCGACCCCCGCCAGTACCAGGGCGATGCAGCCCAATGCCCCGCCGAGCCAGCCCGCCCGCCTCGGCAGCGGGCCCGGCCCGGATTTGGGTCCGACCTCAGAACGCATTATTCCGCTCCTTGGATTACATGATCGGATGATCACCGGAACAGCCCGGTGTCCACAGACATCCTCGGAACGGCCCTCGGCCGGATGGCGGCCGCCGCGCCCGCAGATCAGCACCTCGGCCCAGTCGGCGCACCCACCTGGGTCAGGCGCGCGGCCACCGGGCCGGAACGACGAACGCCGGGACCCCGTATCGGGATCCCGGCGTTCCGCGCGTGGCGGGTACGGCTACCGCAGGCGGGCCATCAGGGCGTGCTCGACCAGGGTGATGAGCGCGCTCTTGGCGTCCGCGCGGTGGCGGGCGTCGGTGGTGATGATGGGGGCGTCCGGGCCGATCTGCAGGGCCTCGCGGACTTCCTCCGGGGTGTAGGGCTGGTGCCCGTCGAAGCCGTTGAGGGCGATGACGAACGGCAGGCCGCTGTTCTCGAAGTAGTCGACGGCGGGGAAGCAGTCGGCCAGGCGGCGCGTGTCCACGAGCACCACGGCGCCGATGGCGCCGCGCACCAGGTCGTCCCACATGAACCAGAAGCGGTCCTGACCCGGCGTACCGAACAGGTACAGGATCAGGTCCTGGTCCAGCGTGATGCGGCCGAAGTCCATCGCGACCGTAGTGGTCGTCTTGTCCCCGGTGTGGGTCAGATCGTCGATACCGGCCGACGCGGACGTCATGACGGCTTCGGTGCGCAGCGGGTTGATCTCGGAGACCGCGCCGACGAACGTGGTCTTGCCCACGCCGAAGCCGCCCGCCACCACGATCTTCGCGGAGGTGGTGGAGCGAGCCGCTCCGCCGTTAGAGCTTGCGAAGTCCACTGAGCACCCTTTCGAGCAGTGTCACATCTGGCTGGCCGCCGGCAGACTCGTCGCCGCCGGGCTGGTGAATGGCGACAAGGCCCGCCTCCGCCAGGTCGGCGACGAGGATGCGGGCGACACCAAGAGGAATGGAGAGAAGTGCCGAGATCTCCGCTACGGATTTGATCTCCTGGCACAGACGGCAGATGCGCTGATGCTCGGGCAACTGCCCTTGCAGCCGGGCGGGATCGGCCGTGGTACTGACCAGCGCCTCGATGGCGAGCTGGTAGCGCGGCCGGGTCCGGCCGCCGGTCATCGCGTACGGGCGCACCAGCGGGTTGTGGGCCTTCGGAGCCGGCTGCCGCGCGGCGACGCGCGGAGGCTGCTGCTGAGGCATCTGCTGCTGCGGAGGCGGCTGGGGCTGGCCGTACGGCTGCTGCTGGTACGGGTTGTGCTCCGGCACGGGCCGGCTGGGAGCGGAGGGGAAGTTGAAGCGGTTCTGGTCGTGCCCACCCTGCGGCTGCTGCGAGCCGCCATAAGGATGTCCTCCGGGTGTTGTCACGTTTCCTCCTCCGACTCCAAGAACGCAGTACTCCCTGTGGAACCGCGCCACCGCACCCTATGGTGCGATGACGCGAAACGCACTGCCTGTCTGCTAGTTGAGAAGACTGCCCTGCAGCTCGGCGCGCAGGTCCGGGGTGAGGACACTGCCCGCGCGATCCACCAGAAGAGCCATCTCGTAGCCCACGAGGCCGATGTCGCACTCGGGGTGCGCGAGCACCGCGAGCGAGGATCCGTCCGAGACGGACATGAGGAAAAGGAACCCCCGGTCCATCTCGACCACGGTCTGGTTGACGGCGCCGCCCTCGAAGATGCGGGAGGCTCCGGCGGTCAGCGAGGTCAGACCGGAGGCCACGGCCGCCAGCTGATCGGCGCGGTCACGCGGGAATCCGTCGGACATCGCCAGAAGAAGGCCGTCGGCGGAGACCACCACCGTGTGGGACACCCCGGGGGTGTTGTCCACGAAGTTGGTGATCAACCAGTTCAGGTTCTGTGCCGCCTGGCTCATCGGGCTCACACTAACGCTCCTGGTCATAGCTGTTACTTGACTGCTCGGAACCCGCGCTGCGTCCCTGCTGGACACCGCGCCGCAGGTTGCTCAACCTGCCGCGGACGTCCTCCGGGGCGCGGGAGACCTGGGGGCCGCCCTGCGGGGTCGTCTCCGCAGCACCCTCGACCAGGTTGGCCTTGGGCACCCGCCGAGGGAGACCGGACGGGGTGACCCCGCCCGCCTTCGGCTCACGGAGTTTGGCCGCCTGCTGCCAGCGCTCGTCGTTGCCCGAACGCCAGCCGGTGTCGGCTTCCTTCTCCTCCGGGGCCCGCTCCGGGGCGGCGGGCTGCTGCTGACGCGGCGGCCGCTGCTCGAAGAGGGATCCGGGGGACTCCGCTTCCTGCTGTGCCGGCTGCCACTGCTGCTGGCTGCCGCGGCGCGGCAGGCCCGCTCCGGTCACCTCGTGACCGGTGTCGGCAGCGGCGCCCGGACGGTCGAAGCCTACGCGGTCCTGGGCCCGTTCGGGACCGGCAGGGGGTTCCGATTCGGTCCCGTAATCCTGCTGGTAGGCCGCCGGGTAGGTGTTCTGCTGGGGCCAGTCTGCCTGCTCCGGCTGGGCTTCGTAGCCACCGTCGTAGGACTGGGCGTTCTGCTGCTGATCCTCGTACCCGGCTTCCGGATAGGAGTAACCCTGCTGCGGGTAGGCGTCGTAGCCCTGCTGGGCCTGCTGGGGCTCGTACGAGGTGTCGTAGCCCTGCTCGGACTGCTGCTCGTAGCCCTGGTACGGCTGGTACCCGTGCTCAGGCTGAGGTTCCGCATACTGCTGGTCGGCCTGGGGCTCGTGGTCCGCGTACTGCTGCTGGTCCTGCGCGTAGCCGACCTGGGCCTCCAGCGCGGCACGCCGCTCCTCGCGTACGAGGGACCTGCCGACCGGGTCGAGATCGCGCGGGTCGCCGCCCGGCTGGTCGTATCGGGAGTCGTCGAAACCGAGCTCGGCGGCCGTGCGCAGTGGCGCGGCCAGCTGGGCCTTCTGCTCCGGGATGATCTGGGAGACGGTGAAGTCGTCGTCCGGGATGCCCTCGCCACCGCCACCGTGGGTGATGGCGTCCGGGAGCATGACCAGCGAGGTCGTGCCGGCCGCCTCGCCCGAGGGGCGCAGCTGGACGCGGATGCTGTGGCGGTCCGCCAGCCGGCCGACCACGAACAGACCCATGCGCTGCGAGATCGCGGCGTCCACGGTCGGCGGGTTGGCGAGCTTGTGGTTGATGTCCGCGAAGTCCTCGGCGGTGAGGCCGATGCCCTTGTCGTGGATCTCGACCATCACGCGGCCGTCGGGCAGACGCGTGGCGTTGACGCGGACCTTGGTTTGCGGGGAGGAGAACGTGGTGGCGTTCTCCAGGAGCTCGGCGAGCAGGTGCACGAGGTCGGTCACGGCCTGGCCGTGGATCTCGGCGTCGGAGACGCCCGAGAGCTCGATGCGCTCGTACTGCTCCACCTCGGAGGAGGCGGCGCGCAGCACGTCGACGAGGGGCACCGGCTGGTCCCAGCGGCGGCCCGGGTTCTCACCCGCGAGGATGAGGAGGTTCTCGCCGTTGCGGCGCATACGGGTGGCCAGGTGGTCCAGGCGGAAGAGGTTCTCCAGCTGGTCCGGGTCCGCCTCGTTGTTCTCCAGGTCGGTGATGAGGGTCAGCTGGCCCTCGATCAGCGACTGGTTGCGCATCGAGAGGTTCGTGAAGATCGCGTTGACGTTCCCTCGCAGGAGCGCCTGCTCGGCGGCGAGCCGGACCGCTTCCCGGTGGACCTGGTCGAAGGCGCGGGCGACCTCGCCGATCTCGTCCTGGGAGTCGATCGGGATCGGCTGGACGCGGGTGTCCACCTTGCCCGGGTCGGTGCGCGAGAGCTGGTCGACGAGCATCGGCAGGCGCTGCTCGGCGATGTCGAAGGCGGCACCGCGCAGGCGGCGCATCGCACGGCCCATCTGGCGGGCCATCAGACCCGCGAGGATGAAGGCGGCGAGCAGGGAGACGACCACGATGGCGCCGTTGGTGATGGCGTCGGTGCGGGCGTCGTCGGAGACCGCCACGGCGTCCTTGACGGCCTTGTCGAGGAGGTCCTTCTCGATCTCGTCGTAGGCGTCGAACTTCGCGGTGGCCGCGGCCTGCCAGGCCATGGGCGTGGTGCCCGCGGCGGCCAGCTTGGTCTTGTTCTCGCCGCTGGCTATCGCCTCGGTCATGTTGGTCAGGACCGACTTGTTGGGCCCTGCCGGCGGCGGCACGAAGCGCACGCCCGCCTGCTCGGCCTTCTGCTTGGCCTCGGCGAGCTTGGCCGCGCCCTCGTCGGACTTGCGCTGCATCACCTGCTTGAGGTGGGTCACGTCGTCCTCGGTGCCCGCCGCGACGTACTCGCCGATGGCGATTTCCTCGAGGTAGGCGTACGAGGAGAAGGCGACGAGCTGCGCCTTGCGGATGTTCTCGTCCGGGTTCGGGCGGACCAGCAGGTGGGTGCCGACGGAGCGCTGCAGCGAGTTGGCCGCCTTGGCCAGCTGGACCGCGTAGACCATGCGGCCGTAGGAGGTCACGTTGCCGGTGCCGAGGCCCAGCTCGTTCGCGAACTGCATGAGGTAGTGCTGGACCAGCACGTACCCCTCTTCGGTCGGGATGGGGCCGGGCGCGGTGGGGAGGCTCTTCTTCGGGGTCTCGGCCGCCGCCAGGTAGGCGGTCTTGCGGACTTCCTGGAGCTTGGGCTCCTCGGCGCGGAAGAGCTCCAGGCGCCGTTCCATGCCCTGGTTCTTCGGGAGGTCCTTCACGGCCTGGTCGAACTTCACCTTGGCCGCGTCGGTGTTCCCGCGGACCTTGGTGACGACCTCGCTGGAGGGCTGGCCGCTCAGCAGCGGTTCGGCGCTGAGGTCGCGCTCGTTGAGCAGCGCCTGGCCGTATTCGGAGGCCGCCTGGACGACCCTGGCTATCTTCTCGGCGTCCTTGGCCTCGTTCCAGGTGTCGACGGAGCCCTTCACCTGGAAGCCGCCCATGACCAGCCCGACGAGGGCCGGCACGAGCAGGATGGCGTTCAGACGCGTCGGCACGCGCCAGTTGCGGGGGGAGAACCTGCTGGTGCTCCCGCTGCTCGCAGGCGGTTCCACGGGCACGTCGACGGGCGACGCGGCCGCTCGCGGCGGCGGGGTGAAGTTGCCGCGCGCGGGTTCATCCGCGGGGCTTGCGTTGCTTCGCCTCACTCGACCAACAACCTTCCGGCGGTGCTACTAGCTAGTTCGTTGAATTCCAGCACGGTTAACGGCCGTGTTCCAAACAGTTGAAATCAGCCCTTCCCCGAGCCTTATGCCCCGCGTAAAACGGACATAAAGAGCGTCCTGCGGCAAAAATAGGGGGAGTTGTGAGCGCAGCGGCATCAACCGAACGCGCCCTGTGGCGAACTGGCCGCAATTGTCTGTCGAAACGTTATGAACGAAGAGGACGGGCCGTGTCCTATGACACAGCCCGTCCTCTCACGTTGTGAAGAACCAGTGGTACTTGAGTGGTGCCGCTTGAGCCGGGCGGGCGGTGTGGGTGTTACTTGAGCCGTGCCATGAGAGCGTGCTCGACGAGCGTGATGAGCGCACTCTTGGCGTCCGCCCGGTGGCGGGCGTCGGTGGTGATGATCGGAGCGTCCGGGCCGATCTGCAGGGCCTCGCGGACTTCCTCCGGGGTGTAAGGCTGGTGTCCCTCGAAGCCATTGAGGGCGACGACGAACGGCAGCCCGCTGTTCTCGAAGTAGTCGACAGCCGGGAAGCAGTCGGCGAGCCGGCGGGTGTCGACGAGCACGATCGCACCGATGGCACCGCGGACGAGGTCGTCCCACATGAACCAGAACCGGTCCTGACCGGGGGTACCGAAGAGGTACAGGATGAGGTCCTGGTCCAGGGTGATGCGGCCGAAGTCCATGGCGACGGTCGTCGTCGTCTTGTCCCCGGTGTGGGTCAGGTCGTCGATGCCGGCGGACGCGGACGTCATGACCGCTTCGGTGCGCAGCGGGTTGATCTCGGAGACCGCGCCGACGAACGTGGTCTTGCCCACGCCGAAGCCGCCCGCCACCACGATCTTCGCGGACGTGGTGGAGCGCGTCGCCCCGGCGTTAGAGCTTGCGAAGTCCACTGAGCACCCTTTCGAGCAGCGTGACGTCCGGCGTGCCGCCGGCCTCTCCATTGCCCGGCTGGTGGATGGCCACCATTCCGGCCTCCGCCAGGTCGGCGACGAGGATCCGGGCGACACCGAGCGGCATCGACAGCAGTGCGGAGACCTCCGCGACCGACTTGACCTCACGGCAGAGGGTGCAGATGCGCTGATGCTCCGGGAGCAGCCCGGACAGGTGCATCGGATCGGCAGTGGTGCTGACCAGGGCCTCGATGGCGAGCTGGTAGCGCGGTCGGGTCCGGCCGCCGGTCATCGCGTACGGACGCACCAGCGGCTGGTCGCCTTCCGAGTACGAATCTCCGTACGCATCGGGGTAGGCGGGGGGCGGGGTCATTGATCCTCCGGGCTGGACAGCAGTGGTCAGCGTGCCGTCTGACAGGGCGGCCGGTGGGGGGACGGTATGACGGCCTGTCGGTGGTACTGGGTTCCGGGGCGGGCCCCGGATCTCCCGGCCGGCAGTACCGTCCGGCCGGGAGAGGGAAAGTCAGATGAGCAGGCTTCCCTGGAGTTCCGCGCGCAGGTCCGGGGTGAGGACACTGCCGGCACGGTCCACGAGGAGGGCCATCTCGTAGCCCACGAGGCCGATGTCGCACTCGGGGTGCGCCAGTACGGCCAGCGAGGACCCGTCGGAGACGGACATGAGGAAGAGGAATCCCCGGTCCATCTCGACCACGGTCTGGTTGACGGCGCCGCCCTCGAAGATGCGGGAGGCTCCTGCGGTCAGCGAGGTCAGACCGGAGGCCACGGCCGCCAGCTGGTCCGCGCGGTCACGGGGGAAACCTTCCGACATCGCCAGAAGGAGTCCGTCGGCGGAGACCACCACCGTGTGGGACACCCCGGGGGTGTTGTCCACGAAGTTGGTGATCAACCAGTTCAGGTTCTGTGCCGCCTGGCTCATCGAACTCAACTATCGCTCCTGCTGGTAAGTGGGGTCGATGTGGTAACTGCCGGTCGCCGGGCCACTGTTCCCGGCCTGACGGCCCTGCTGGATACCGCGTCGGAGGTTGGTCAGACGGCCGCGGACGTCGTCCGGGGCTCGCGAGACCTGCGGGCCGGGCTGCGCGTCCGCCTGCTGCTGGGCGGTGCCGGCGACGAGGTTGGCCCGCGGGACCCGGCGGGGCAGGCCCGAGGTCGTGATGCCGCCGGCGGCGGGCTGGCGCACGCGCTCGGCCTGTCGCATCAGCTCGTCGTTCGGCGAGGACCGCCAGCTGACGGTCGGCATGGCGCCGGTCGCCGCGGTGGCGGGCTCGGCCGCGTGCTCCTGGCCGCGCTGCGGCAGCTGCTGCTGCGGAGCGGGGGCCGCCGGAGCGGACTGCTGCGGCGGCTGCGGGACGGACGGCGCCTGCGCGGGGGCCTGCTGCTGGCCCTCCTCGCGGAACCAGTTCGACTCCAGCGTGTCGAAGATCGGGCTGCGGGCGTCCGCCGCGGCGGGGGCCGGGGGCAGCGCCTCGGGCCGGTGGGCCTGCGGCAGCCCCGGGGCCTCCGGACGCTGCGGCGCCACCGGGGCGTAGCCGCCCGGCTGCTGGGCCTGCGGCTGCTGCTGCACCGGCTGCTGCGGGGCCTGGTGCTGGCGGGCGTAGCCGCCGACACCGGGACCGCCGGGCCGCTGGGGCTGACCGGTCGGCAGGTGGCCGGGGCGCTCGAACTGTCCGGTGGCGGACGGGTCCACGGGACCCCGTACGTCCGGGCGCTCGAACTGTCCGGTCGTGCTGCCCACGCCGTTCGCCTGGGGCATCGGGGCGTTGAAGTCCGGGCGGGCGAACTCGGCCGTCGAGCCGGGGCCCGAGAGCTCGTCGTGGCCGCGGGCCTGGTCGGCGCCCCAGCTGGTGGTCTGCGGGCCCGGAAGCTCCGGACGCGGAGCGCCACCGCGCGGCGGCAGCTGCGGCCGGGGGCCGCGCGGGGCCGGAGCCCCGGGAGCGGCCGGCTGCTGCGGCGGAGCCTGCTGGCCCTGCTGCGCCTGCTGGGGACGCTCGAAGCCGTTGCCCTGCGGGAAGCCGCCCTGACCGGAAGCGGTCGGAGCGGGCACCGGGCGCGCCTGCGGACCGCGGCCCGCGGACGGCGCACCTGCGCCGAAGGCACCCTGGCCCTGACCCGTGGTCGTCGGACCGGGCTGCGGGCGGCCGCCGGGAGCACCCGGACCGCCCTGCGGGCCCTGCGGACGCTGCCCGGGACCGGAACCGGCACCGTCGCGTCCCGGCAGGGCGGCACGCTGGCCACCGCCGGCGACCTGGCCGCGCTGCGGGCCGGCGCCCACGGGCGGACGTGCGCCCGCACCGGGAACCGCGGACTGCTTGCCGGGACCGCCCGCGTTGCCCGGAGCGGCACCGGGGCCGCCCTGCGGACCGCCGGCGGCACCCGGCATCGGGGCCGGCTTCTTGCCGCCCTGGGCGACGTCCACCGGGAGCATGACGAGGGCCGTCGTACCGCCCGAGTCGGAGGGGCGCAGCTGGATGCGGATGCCGTGTCGCAGGGACAGGCGGCCGACCACGAACAGGCCCATGCGTCGGGAGACGGAGACGTCCACGGTCGGCGGCGACGCGAGCCGCTCGTTGATCGCGGCGAGGTCCTCGGGGGAGAGGCCGATGCCGGTGTCGTGGATCTCGACGAGCACGCGGCCGTCGGGCAGCGCGTGACCGGTGACCTTGACCTTGGTCTGCGGGGAGGAGAACGAGGTGGCGTTCTCCAGCAGCTCGGCGAGCAGGTGCACGAGGTCGTTGACGACGCGGCCGGCGACGTCGGTGCCGGGCACCGACGCGAGTTCGATGCGCTCGTACTGCTCCACCTCGGACGCGGCGGCGCGGAGCACGTCGACGAGCGGGACGGGGCGGGTCCACCGGCGGCCCGGCTCCTCGCCCGCGAGGACGAGGAGGTTTTCGCCGTTACGGCGCATACGGGTCGCGAGGTGGTCGAGCTTGAAGAGCGAGGAGAGCTGGTCCGGGTCGGCCTCGCGCGACTCCAGCTCGGAGATGAGCGAGAGCTGGCGCTGGATCAGACCCTGCGAGCGGCGCGAGAGGTTGGTGAACATCGCGTTGACGTTGCCCCGCAGGAGGGCCTGCTCGGCAGCGAGGCGGACGGCCTCGCGGTGCACGTCGTCGAAGGCCGCGGCCACCTGGCCGATCTCGTCGCGGGTGTGCAGGCCGACGGACTCCACGGACGTGTCCACGTCCTGCGGGTCGGACTCGGACAGCTGCTTGACGAGCTCGGGCAGCCGGTCCTGGGCCACGCGCGTCGCGGTGTCCTGCAGGCGGCGCAGCGAGCGGATCATGGAGCGGGCCATGACGAAGGCGCCGACGAGGGAGACACCGAGGACGAGGAGGATCAGGGCACCGTTGATGATGGCGTCCTGCTGCGACTCGTTCTTGAGCTCGCGGGCCTTCTGCTCCATGTCCTCGAGCAGCGTCAGCTCGATCTGCTTCATGGCCTGGAGCTTGGTGTCGTCGGCGTCGTACCAGTCCATCCAGGACCGGTTCTTCTCCTTGGCGAACTGCCCCTCGGTGGCCAGTACGCGGCGTGCGTAGTGGTCGGCGGTGCCGATCTCCGTGTTGCCGTCGCCGAGCGAGGACAGGAGCTCCTCGGAGTGGCCCTGGTAGACGAGTTCGAAGGTCTTCTTCGACTGCTGCTCGCCCTTGAGCGCGGAGAGACCGTAGAGCCGGTCGTTCTCCTTGAGCGTGCCCTGCTTCTCGGTGCTCTCGGGGAGCGAGGCGGCGATGATCGCGCGCTGGACGGAGGCGTACTCCTTGGAGGCGGAGAAGGCCGCCAGGGCGCGCGTGCGCTTGATCATCTCCGGGTTGGAGGTGGCCTGGGCCATGTCCGCGGAGAGCGAGAGCAGCGAGACGATCAGCGAGTTGTACTCGGTGACGGTCTGCTGGGCGCCGTTCGCGTACGCCTTCTTGCGGATTTCCTCGAGGTTGGTGAGCTGGCGGCCGATCTGCAGGATGTTGTTGCGGATCGACTTGAGCGTCTCGTCCTTGTCCTCCGTGTTGTCGACCTTGTCGGTCGCGGCGGCGAAGGACTTGGCGGCGGAGTCGGTCGTCTCGCGGACGCCGTCGACGATGCTGTTCTGCTTGCCCGGCGAGACGGACAGCGGACCGGCGGACTTGTCGCGCTCCTCCTGGAGCGCGGCGGCCAGGTTGGTGGCCTGCCGGGTCATCGTCGTCAGCAGCTGCATGTGCTCCAGCTGGGCGATGTCGTTGAGCGAGTCGTTGATGCGGAAACCACCGAGCGTGGTGGCGGCGACGACGGGCAGGGTCAGCAGCGACACCAGGCGCGTGCTGATGCGCCAGTTCTGCATGGCGAGACGGGAACCGGGCCCACTGGGGGCCTTGGGTATCGCGGCGTCCTGCTCGACCGAACCGGCCTTGGCCGGCTTCGCGGACCTGCCTCGGCCCTTCGCCTTCACCGTGGCGGAGGAGTCGGGGCCTGCGCCTTCGACAGCCGGCCCGCGGTTCTGGGCGTGCTGGGGCGAGGAGCCACGGTCGGTCCCGCCGCGGGGCTCCTGCTCCGCCGCAGCGCTGTCCCTCTTGAATCGTCCCTGCACTAGCGTCGCAACCTCTGGACCAGGCGTCCCGCCGGTGACCGGTGGGACGGTGTCGAGTCGTGGGGCACTAACGGCCCCATGGTGGTCGTCGGTGACCGGCGCGTCTCCCTCTCCTTGCCGCCGCTCTCGGCGCTGTCTCGCGCCACCTGCGCGCCGGCTGATTCCCGCGGCGGTCCCGCGAATTCCAGCACAGTGCAGGATCTCCAACAAGGTGCGAGCGTCGGCCCGGAGAGTCGGTGACGGCTTGTGACAGACGCGCTACGCCATGTGGGAGCGATTCCCCGACAAAGCGGACTTACACCAACCAAACGCGAAGGCTGGCAAGGTGTCCCAGTCGAGATGATCAGCAGCGGAATGACGCATTCAGTGGCGCAATGTCCGTTTTGCTGGGCCGAATTGACTGTCCATTATGCCGGTAATGCCTGGTCGCTGGTGAGCAAACTCACATAGCCGTGGCCATTACTTCCTGGTTCGGCGGGGGATTCAGATGTTTAGCCTTGCCTCTTCAAGGGTTGGCGCATGCACCGACCGACACATTCACTCCGAGCCGAGGGCCCGAAAACTCCGATGAAGACGACGTCGCCGATGTTCCGCAACATAGCCAACCCCCGCCGCACCACCCTCGCGCACCTGAAGGACGCCGAGGAGCTGCAGGCGGCCCCGGCCGTCCCGGAGCACGCCGTCGAGCTGCCGACCCAGACCGCGAACCCGCGCCGCACCGTCCTCATGGACGCCCCGGTCGCCGCCGCCGCGCAGTAGTCGCCCCCCAACGGAACGCGAAGCGCCGCTGCCCGCCGCGTTAGCCTGGAGGCGCAGACTCCAGCCAGCGGAACACAAGAGGGGCAGACGCAACACGTGCGCATCGCCAGGTTCTCGATCGACGGCAATGTCGCCTTCGGCGCGGTCGAGGGCGACGCCGCCCCCGGCGCCGAGGGGGAGCTCGTCCTCGACATCATCAAGGGCATCCCGTTCGCGGACTTCGAGCTCTCCGGTACGAAGGTCCCGCTGAGCAAGGTCCGGCTGCTGCCGCCCGTGCTCCCCAACAAGGTCGTGGCCATCGGCCGCAACTACGCGGAGCACGCGGCGGAGCTCGGCAACGAGGTCCCGGACGCGCCGATCACCTTCTTCAAGCCCTCCACCTCGGTGGTCGGCCCGGGCGACCCGATCACGTACCCCTCCTTCTCCCAGGACCTCCACCACGAGGCGGAGCTCGCCGTGGTCATCGGCCGCTTGTGCCGCGAGGTCCCCAGGGAGCGCGTCAAGGACGTCATCCTCGGCTACACCTGCGCCAACGACGTCACCGCGCGCGACGTCCAGCAGCGCGAGAAGCAGTGGGCCCGGGCCAAGGGCTTCGACAGCTCCTGCCCGCTCGGCCCCTGGATCGAGACCGACCTCGACCCGGGCGACCTGACCATCCAGTGCACCGTCAACGGCGAACAGCGCCAGCTCGGCCGCACCAGCGACATGGTCCGCTCCATCGAGGACCTCGTCGTCCACATCACCGAGGCCATGACGCTGCTCCCGGGCGACGTCATCCTCACGGGGACCCCGGCCGGAGTCGGCCCCCTCAACGTCGGCGACGAGGTCGCCGTCACCATCGAAGGCATCGGCACTCTCACCAACAAGGTGATCAAGCGTGGCTAACGCGAACGTCCGCGTACGTTTCTGTCCCTCCCCGACCGGCAACCCCCACGTGGGCCTGGTCCGGACCGCCCTCTTCAACTGGGCGTTCGCCCGCCACCACGGCGGTACGTTCGTCTTCCGCATCGAGGACACCGACGCGGCCCGCGACTCCGAGGAGTCGTACGACCAGCTGCTCGACTCGCTGCGCTGGCTCGGCTTCACCTGGGACGAGGGTCCCGAGGTGGGCGGCCCGCACGCCCCGTACCGCCAGTCCGAGCGCATGGACATCTACGCGGACGTCGCCCAGCGCCTGCGCGACGGCGGCTACGCGTACGACTGCTACTGCACGACCGAGGAGCTGGACGCCCGCCGCGCCGCCGCCCGCGCCGCCGGCAAGCCGTCCGGCTACGACGGCCACTGCCGCGAGCTGAGCGCCGCGCAGCTGGAGGCGTACCAGGGCGAGCACCGCACCTCGATCGTCCGCTTCCGGATGCCCGACGAGCCCATCACCTTCACGGACCTCGTCCGCGGCGAGCTCACCTTCACCCCGGACAACGTGCCGGACTTCGGCATCCTGCGGGCCAACGGCGCCCCGCTGTACACGCTGGTCAACCCGGTCGACGACGCGCTGATGGAGATCACCCACGTCCTGCGCGGCGAGGACCTGCTCTCCTCGACCCCCCGCCAGATCGCCCTGTACAAGGCGCTGATGGAGCTCGGCATCGCCACCGGCGTCCCGCAGTTCGGCCACCTGCCGTACGTGATGGGCGAGGGCAACAAGAAGCTCTCCAAGCGCGACCCGGAGTCCTCGCTCAACCTGTACCGCGAGCGCGGCTTCCTCCCCGAGGGCCTGCTGAACTACCTCTCGCTGCTCGGCTGGTCCTTCTCCAAGGACCAGGACGTCTTCTCCATCGAGGAGATGGTGTCGAAGTTCGACATCGACGGCGTGAACGCGAACCCGGCGCGCTTCGACCTCAAGAAGGCGGAGGCGATCAACGCCGACCACATCCGCCTCCTCGACCCGAAGGCCTTCGCGGACGCCTGCACCCCGTGGCTGCGGGCCCCGCACGCCAACTGGGCGCCCGAGGACTTCGACGCCGAGGCCTGGGCGCGCATCGCGCCGTACGCCCAGACCCGTGTGACGGTCCTGTCGGACATCACGGCCAACGTCGACTTCCTGTTCCTGAAGGAGCCGGTCGAGGACCAGGCCTCGTGGGACAAGGCCATGAAGGGCGAGCCGGCGGCCCTCCTGACCACGGCGCGCGAGAACCTGGCCGCCGCCGACTGGTCGGACCCGGAGTCCCTCAAGCAGGCCGTCCTGACCGCCGGCGAGGCCCACGGCCTCAAGCTCGGCAAGGCCCAGGCCCCGGTCCGCGTGGCCGTCACCGGCCGCACGGTCGGCCTCCCGCTCTTCGAGTCCCTGGAGATCCTGGGCAAGGAGCGCTCGCTGTCCCGCATCGACGCGGCCCTGGCCAGGCTCGCCGCGTAACGCGCACCCGCACCCGTACGCACCCTCAGGGGGCGGCAGCCGGTCCCCCGGCCGCCGCCCCCTGAGGCGTTCCCCCGAAGATCCGGAAACGCCTCCGTGCACGTCGGGCCCGGCGTAGGCTCGGCCGTATGCCGATCCGCGCCGTGCTGTGGGACATCGACGACACCCTGTTCGACTACACCGGGGCCGATGCCGCCGGGCTCGCCCGGCACCTGGAGGCCGAGCGGCTGGCGGAGCGGTACGGGACCGCCGAGCAGGCGCTGGCGCTGTGGCGGGAGATCACCGACCGGCACTGGGCGCGCTTCGCGGCCGGCGAGGGGACCTTCCAGGGGCAGCGCCGGGACCGGGTGCGGGAGTTCCTCGGGAAGCCCGGGATGACCGCGGAAGAGGCCGACGCCTGGCTCGACCGGTACATCGAGCACTACACGGCCGAGTGGACGCTCTTCCCCGACGTGGTGCCCGCCCTCGACGCCCTCGCGGAGGGCTACCGGCACGGGGTGCTCTCCAACTCCTCCACCGTCAACCAGGACCCCAAGCTGCGCCGGCTCGGCCTGCGCGACCGGTTCGAGGTGCTGGTCTGCGCCGTCGAGCTCGGCGTCAGCAAGCCGGCGGCCGGCGCCTTCCTCGCCGCGTGCGACGCGATGGGGCTGCCGCCGGGCGACGTCGCGTACGTGGGGGACCAGCCGGAGATCGACGCACGAGGGGCCCGTGACGCCGGGCTGGTGGCCGTCTGGCTCGACCGCGACGGCCGGCGCGGGGCCGGGCCCGAAGGCGTGCACCGGATCGCCGGCCTCGAACGGCTCCCGGAGCTCCTGGCAGGGGATACCCGTTTTGGAGCACGGTCAGGCATCCGGTAATGTTCTTTCTGCGCCGCCGGAGCGGGCCGAAAGGCCGGACGGAGGCGCCACTCGAAAGAAAATCCCGACAAGGGCTTGACTTTCGGTGGGGTATAGTGTAATTGGCAACACGAGGGTTTCTGGTTCCCTTATTCTAGGTTCGAGTCCTGGTACCCCAGCGCAGTGCAGCAGTAACGCAGTGCTTTGCCCCCGTTGTGTAGCGGCCTAGCACGCCGCCCTCTCAAGGCGGTAGCGCCGGTTCGAATCCGGTCGGGGGTACAGATCCTTCCCGTGAGGTGTCCTGGGTAGCTCCCGTACGTCTTGATGCAGGATCGCTAGGGCCCCCGTTGTGTAGCGGCCTAGCACGCCGCCCTCTCAAGGCGGTAGCGCCGGTTCGAATCCGGTCGGGGGTACTGGGTCTGGTATAGACCACTTTGGGCTATGGTGTAATTGGCAACACGAAGGTTTCTGGTTCCTTTGTTCTAGGTTCGAGTCCTGGTAGCCCAGCGCAGTGCAGTGAAAGCTGCAAGGCACGCCCCCGTTGTGTAGCGGCCTAGCACGCCGCCCTCTCAAGGCGGTAGCGCCGGTTCGAATCCGGTCGGGGGTACGCATCGAAGAGGCCCTCCGCGTTCATCGCGGAGGGCCTCCTTCGTCGTTCCCGCCCTCGGGGCGACTCGGCGACTCGGGGTCGCGCAGGGACAAGTCCGGGCCCGGAGGCGCGTGTTCGGACGTGTGCGGCGTCGTACGCGCCCCCGGGCCCGGGGGAGTGACAGGGGGAGTGGAGGTCAGCCGGAGCGGCGCAGGGCCTCCGTGAGCCGGGCGGCCGCGTCTATGACGGCCTGCGCGTGCATCCGGCCCGGGTGGCGGGTCAGCCGCTCGATCGGCCCGGAGACCGACACGGAGGCCACCACGCGGTTCGACGGCCCGCGCACGGGCGCCGAGACGGAGGCCACGCCGGGCTCCCGCTCGCCGATCGACTGCGCCCAGCCGCGGCGCCGTACGCCCGAGAGCGCCGTCGCCGTGAAGCGCGCGCCCTGGAGGCCGCGGTGGAGCCGCTCGGGCTCCTCCCAGGCCATCAGGATCTGCGCGGCCGAGCCCGCCTTCATGGGGAGCGTGGAGCCCACCGGGACGGTGTCGCGCAGGCCCGAGAGCCGTTCCGCGGCCGCCACGCAGATGCGCATGTCTCCCTGACGGCGGTAGAGCTGCGCGCTCTCCCCCGTCACGTCCCGGAGGTGGGTGAGTACAGGTCCAGCCGTGGCCAGCAGACGGTCCTCGCCGGCCGCGGCGGCGAGCTCCGCCAGCCGCGGACCGAGGATGAACCGGCCCTGCATGTCCCTCGCCACCATCCGGTGGTGTTCCAGTGCCACGGCAAGGCGATGTGCCGTGGGTCGTGCGAGCCCTGTCGCCGCGACCAGCCCGGCGAGGGTGGCCGGACCGGACTCCAGTGCGCTCAGTACCAGAGCTGCCTTGTCGAGAACGCCGACGCCGCTAGAGTTGTCCATGAAACGATATTCACGTCTCACACTGTGAAACGCAAGTTCAATTTTTCCAAGAAGCAGCGAGTCTGTATGTACGGGTCCACGAACCACTGGGCCCGGGACGGTGAGCCGGAGGGAAAGCGATGGGTAGGACACTCGCGGAGAAGGTCTGGGACGACCATGTCGTCCGGCGCGCCGAAGGCGAGCCCGACCTCCTCTTCATTGATCTGCACCTGCTGCACGAGGTGACCAGCCCGCAGGCCTTCGAGGGTCTGCGCCAGGCCGGCCGCAAGGTCCGACGCCTCGACCTCACCATCGCGACCGAGGACCACAACACCCCCACTCTCGACATCGACAAGCCGATCGCGGACCCGGTCTCCCGGGCCCAGCTGGAGACGCTGCGCAAGAACTGCGCCGAGTTCGGTGTTCGCCTGCACTCGCTGGGTGACGTCGAGCAGGGCGTCGTCCACGTC
This sequence comes from Streptomyces sp. NPDC057010, assembly GCF_042673805.1. Taxonomy (NCBI): domain Bacteria; kingdom Bacillati; phylum Actinomycetota; class Actinomycetes; order Kitasatosporales; family Streptomycetaceae; genus Streptomyces; species Streptomyces sp. NPDC057010. The sequence continues at coordinate 93,784 of NZ_JBHUSC010000014.1, forward strand.
GTGGGACCGCAGCTGGGTCTGACCCAGCCCGGCACCACGGTGGTCTGCGGCGACTCCCACACCTCCACGCACGGCGCCTTCGGCGCGCTGGCCTTCGGCATCGGCACCAGCCAGGTCGAGCACGTGCTGGCCACCCAGACCCTGCCGCTGGCCCGCCCCAAGACCATGGCGATCACGGTCACGGGCGAGCTGGCCGAGGGCGTCACCGCCAAGGACCTGATCCTGGCGATCATCGCCAAGATCGGCACCGGCGGCGGCCAGGGCTACATCCTGGAGTACCGCGGCGAGGCCATCGAGAAGCTGTCGATGGAAGCCCGCATGACCATCTGCAACATGTCGATCGAGGCCGGCGCCCGCGCTGGCATGATCGCCCCCGACCAGACCACCTTCGACTACCTGGAGGGCCGCGACCACGCCCCGCAGGGCGAGGACTGGGACGCGGCGGTCGCGTACTGGAAGACCCTGCGCACCGACGAGGACGCGGTCTTCGACGCCGAGGTCGTCATCGACGGCGCCTCGCTGTCCCCGTTCGTCACCTGGGGCACCAACCCGGGCCAGGGCGCGCCGCTGTCGGCCAACGTCCCCGACCCGGCTTCGTACGAGGACGCTTCGGAGCGCCTGGCCGCCGAAAAGGCCCTGGAATACATGGGGTTGACCGCCGGACAGCCGCTGCGCGAGATCAAGGTCGACACCGTCTTCGTAGGTTCCTGCACCAACGGCCGCATCGAGGACCTGCGCGCCGTCGCCGGGATCATCGGTGGCCGCAAAGTCGCCGACGGCGTACGGATGCTGGTCGTCCCCGGCTCGGTCCGGGTCGCCCTCCAGGCCGTGGAAGAGGGCCTGGACAAGGTCTTCAAGGAGGCCGGCGCCGAGTGGCGGCACGCGGGCTGTTCGATGTGCCTGGGCATGAACCCCGACCAACTGGCCCCCGGTGAGCGCTCCGCGTCCACCTCCAACCGCAACTTCGAGGGCCGGCAGGGCAAGGGCGGGCGCACCCACCTGGTCTCCCCGCAGGTGGCCGCGGCCACCGCGGTGCTGGGCCATCTGGCCTCGCCCGCCGACCTGTCCGACGCCAACGCGACCGCCGGAGTCTGAGAAACATGGAAGCCTTCACCACCCACACCGGCCGGGCCGTACCGCTGCGTCGCAGCAACGTCGACACCGACCAGATCATCCCGGCCCACTGGCTGAAGAAGATCACCCGCGACGGATTCGAGGACGGGCTCTTCGAGGCCTGGCGCAAGGACCCGGAGTTCGTCACCAACCGTCCGGAGCGCGCCGGGGCGACCGTGCTGGTCGCCGGTCCCGACTTCGGCACCGGTTCCTCGCGCGAGCACGCCGTCTGGGCCCTGCAGAACTTCGGCTTCAAGACGGTCATCTCCTCCCGCTTCGCCGACATCTTCCGCGGGAACTCGCTGAAGAACGGCCTGCTGACCGTCGTCCTGCCGCAGGAGACCGTCGACCGGCTGTGGGAGCTGACCGAGGCCGACCCGACCGCCGAGATCACGGTCGACCTGGTCGCCCGCCAGGTGCGAGCGGAAGGCGTCGAGGCGGAGTTCGAGCTCGACGACAACGCCCGCTGGCGTCTGCTGGAGGGTCTGGACGACATCTCGCTCACCCTTCAGAACGAAGCGGACATCGCCACGTACGAAAGCGCCCGGCCGGCCTTCAAGCCGCGCACGATTCAGGCCTGATTCCGGCCTGATCAGGGCTTATTCGCCCTTGGGTGATCACCGCGACAACACTGTGCCCCCCGCCTTCCGGCGGGGGGCACAGGCGTTTGTTGAGGCCCCGTGAGGCGACAACTCGCCCCAGATGGCACAATCTGTGCATGGAACGCGACAGTCAACTCGAGCTCTACGAACTCGTCGCGGACCGGTTGAAAGAAGCACACACACGGGTGCGCTCACTGCAAGTCCCGGAGGGCGTAAGGATGGCGCTGTCCCGGAAGCTGTTGGTCGTCACGGCCGCGGCGAAGCACGATCTCGCCGATGCGGCAAGGCGCCTGGACAGGTTGATGAAGGACCTCGACGAGGGTCGATTCCCTGAAGGCGACTGATGCGAAGGAACTCCGTAACGGCCTCCGGCGTTGCGGCACTAGGGTGATTAGCCCGTTTCGTGTTTGATTTGCGGTATATATCCGCCTAACGTGCGAAATAAGCTTGAACACATTCGTTCTGGCGAAGTCTCCGAAGGGGAAGACGTTGAACAAGGCGCAGCTCGTAGAAGCGATTGCCGACAAGCTGGGCGGCCGCCAGCAGGCCGCGGACGCTGTCGACGCGGTACTGGACGCGATCGTCCGCGCTACCGTCGCGGGCGACCGGGTCTCGGTCACGGGCTTCGGCTCGTTCGAGAAGGTCGACCGGCCGGCCCGTTACGCCCGCAACCCGCAGACCGGAGAGCGCGTCCGGGTCAAGAAGACCTCGGTGCCCCGCTTCCGTGCGGGCCAGGGGTTCAAGGACCTGGTCAGCGGCACCAAGAAGCTCCCCAAGGGCGGCGAGGTCTCGGTGAAGAAGGCCCCCAAGGGCAGCCTCACCGGCGGCGCCACCGCGACGGTCAAGAAGGCCGCCGCGAAGAAGGCCACCACCGCCAAGAAGGCGGCGGCAAAGACCACGGTCGCAAAGAAGGCCGCGGTCAAGAAGACCGCGGTCGCGAAGAAGGCGGCGGTCAAGAGCACGGCCGCCACGAAGAAGACCACGGCCGCGGCGAAGAAGGCGACCACCGCCAAGAAGGCCACGGCGACGGCCAAGAAGACCACCGCCACCGCGAAGAAGACCGCTCCGGCGGCCAAGAAGGCCACCGCAGCGACGAAGGCGCCCGCCAAGAAGACGGCGACGCGCAAGGCCACCGCGAAGAAGACCACCGCCCGCAAGAAGTAGGGGCACGAGTCACACACGCCGGGCCGGTTTCCCCTCCGTGGGGGAAGCCGGCCCGCGGTGCGTTTTCGCAGGTGTGTGCAGATGTGCGGGTGCGCAGGTGTGCGCCCGCGGCGGTCAGAAGGTCTGCAGCGTGACCAGGGTGATCCGCAGGTCCGGGCCCGAGCCGTCCGTCTCGATGCGGACCCGCTGCCCGGGCCGCAGCAGTCGCAGACCCCCCGCGTCGAAGGCCGGGGCCTCGAAGGGCACCGGGGTGCCGTCGTCCAGCAGCACACTGCCGCTGCGGGTCTGGGAGTCGTACGTGTACGCGGTCGCCTGCATACCGGCACTGTATCGGGCCGTGTGGCGCCCCACACCGAGGGCGAGGGCCGTCCGCAGGTCCTCGGCCGTGTCCACGTCCCGGCGCACGCTGTCGACGTCCGCCAGGGCGATTTCCACCGCGCCCGACGCGGAATGCCGGGCGCGAGAGGGGCCGCCGAACGCGGGTGCCAATTCCACCTCCGGAGCCGCGGAAAGCAAGGTCGTCCCGATTCCGGCGGCATCCGCCAGAAATGCCCGCGGAAATGCGGATGCGGTTTCGAGCACGCGTAGCAATTCGGGCGGCCGCAGCGCCGGCAGATCCGCGTTCATCGCCGCCACGCCCGCCCCCGGCCGCCCCGCCCGCACCGCCCGCGCCCCGTGGGCCAGCGCCGCGTTGAGCCCCGACCCCGGGGCGTCCGGCACGATCCGCGCGCCCAGCCGGGCCAGTTCCGCACCGGCCCGCGGGTCGTCCGTGACGACCACCACATCCGCGACCGCCGCGCAGGCCAGCGCCCCCGCCACGGTGTCCTGGGCGAACGCGAGGGCGAGCCCCGGGCGGGAGGCGCCCACGGCCGCCGCCAGACGGCTCTTGGCCTTCGCCAGAGGCTTCAGCGGGACCACCAGACTCCAGACGGCGTTCGTGACGGACCCCTTCCCTCCGGTGCGCTCCGGCACATTCACGGACCATGGCCGGGTCATGACCGGGTCATGTGTCGGCCCATTGTCACCTCCGCCCGGGCAACCCGGGGGTCCGGTGCCCTGAGCGGGGCGTACGGTGTTCTCGACAGAGACCGGGCCTGGGGCGACACTTGTCCGGCCGACGAGGTGCCACAGCCGCGCACCGGTCCTAGAGGAAGGTGTCCGAGTGTCCCGCCGCAGAATCGGCTTCTGGTACCGCCTGGCGGCGGTCATCGCAAAACCGCCGCTGGTAGTGCTCTTCAAGCGGGACTGGCGGGGAATGGAGCACATTCCGGCCGAGGGCGGCTTTATCACCGCCGTCAACCACAACTCGTATCTGGACCCGCTGTCCTACGCGCACTTCCAGTACAACACCGGCCGGGTGCCCCGACTGCTCGCGAAGGCCGCCCTCTTCAAGGTGCCCGTCGTCGGCGCGATCCTGCGCGGTTCCGGGCAGATCCCGGTCTACCGGGAGAGCACGAACGCCCTCGACGCGTTCCGGGCCGCGGTCGACGCGATCGAACGCGGCGAATGCGTGGCGTTCTACCCGGAGGGCACCCTCACCCGTGACCCCGACATGTGGCCGATGGCCGGCAAGACCGGCGCCGCCCGCGTCGCGCTGATCACCAAGGCCCCCGTCATTCCCGTGGCGCAGTGGGGCGCGAACCTCGCGATGCCCCCCTACGCCAAGCAGGACAAGGTCAAGCTCTTCCCGCGCAAGACCCTCCAGGTGCTCGCGGGACCGCCCGTCGACCTCTCCGCGTACTACGACCGGGAACCCACCCCGGACGTGCTCAAGGAGGTCACCGAGGTCATCATGGCGGCCATCACCAGGCTGCTGGAGGAAGTACGGGGGGAGAGCGCGCCCGAGCAGCCGTACGACCATCGCAGGGCCAGGGCGGAACAGCGGCGCAAGGCCGCGGGGGAGGGCAAGAAGTGACACGTCCCGTGAAGGCGACCGTCTTCGGAACCGGCTCGTGGGGCACGGCCTTCGCCATCGTCCTCGCCGACGCCGGCTGCGAGGTGACCCTGTGGGGCCGCCGCCGGGAAGTGGTCGACGCCATCAACACCGGCCGGACCAACCCCGACTACTTCCCCGACGTCGAACTGCCGGCGACCCTGCGCGCCACCACCGACCCGGCCGAGGCCGCCGCGGGCGCCGACTTCACCGTCCTCGCCGTCCCCTCCCAGACCCTGCGCGGCAACCTCGCCGCCTGGGCGCCGCTGCTCGCCCCCGACACCGTGCTCGTCTCCCTCATGAAGGGCATCGAACTCGGCACCGCCAAGCGGATGAGCGAGGTCATCGAGGAGGTCGCCAAGGTCCCCGCCGAGCGCATCGCCGTCGTCACCGGACCCAACCTGGCCGCCGAGATCGCCGCCCGGCAGCCCGCCGCCTCCGTCGTCGCCTGCGTGGACGAGGCCGTGGCCCAGCGCCTCCAGGCCGCCTGCCACACCCCGTACTTCCGCCCGTACACGAGCACCGACGTCATCGGCTGCGAGCTCGGCGGCGCCGTCAAGAACGTCATCGGCCTCGCCGTCGGCATCGCGGACGGCATGGGACTCGGCGACAACACCAAGGGCTCGCTCATCACCCGCGGACTGGCCGAAGCGACCCGCCTGGGCGTGGCGATGGGCGCCGACCCGCTCACCTTCTCCGGCCTCGCGGGCCTCGGCGACCTGGTCGCCACCTGCTCCTCGCCGCTCTCCCGGAACCACACCTTCGGCACCAACCTCGGCCGCGGGATGACCCTGGAGGAGACCATCGCGGTCACCAGGCAGACCGCCGAAGGCGTCAAGTCCTGCCAGTCCGTGGCCGATCTGGCACGCCGCCACGGGGTGGACATGCCGATCACCGACACGGTCGTGGACATCGTCCACCACGGCAAGCCGACCCTGGTCGCGCTCAAGGAACTGATGGGCCGCAGCGCCAAACCGGAACGTCGCTGACACCTTTCCGGACGCATGAGCGGGTACCCTCGTGGCGATATGAGCAGCGAGAACCTCCCCCAGACCCCTGAGCAGCAGGGCCGCAAGCCCCGCGTGGCCGTCGTGTTCGGCGGCCGCAGCTCGGAACACGCCATCTCGGTCGTCACGGCGGGCGCGGTCCTGCGCTCCATCGACCGCTCCAAGTACGAGGTGCTGCCCATCGGCATCACCACGGACGGCCGGTGGGCGCTGACGGCCGACGAGCCGTCGCGGATGGCCATCGCCGACCGCAGGCTCCCGAACGTCGAGGAGCTCGCCGAGTCCGAGGACGGCGCCGTCGTGCTCTCGGTCGACCCCGCCCGCCGCGAGGTCGTCTACACCGAGCCGGGTGCCGTCCCCAAGGCCCTGGGCGAGGTCGACGTCGTCTTCCCCGTGCTGCACGGCCCGTACGGCGAGGACGGCACCCTCCAGGGCCTCCTGGAGCTCTCCGGCATCCCGTACGTCGGCTCCGGCGTCCTCGCCTCCGCTGTCGGCCAGGACAAGGACTACATGAAGCGGGTGTTCACCTCCTTCGGGCTGCGCGTCGGCCCGTACGTGACCATCCGCCCCCGCGAGTGGGAAGCCGACCGGGACGCCGCCGAGGCGAAGATCCTGGACTTCGCCGCCGAGCACGGCTGGCCGCTGTTCATCAAGCCCGCCCGGGCCGGCTCCTCCATCGGCATCACCAAGGTCGACGACGCCTCCGGCCTGGACGCGGCGATCCGCGAGGCCCGCCGCCACGACCCGAAGATCATCGTGGAGGCGCTGCTGCGCGGCCGCGAGATCGAATGCGGCGTCCTGGAGTTCGAGGACGGCCCGCGCGCCAGCGTGCCCGCCGAGATCCCGCCGGTCTCCAGCCACGACTTCTACGACTTCGAGGCGAAGTACATCGACTCCGCCTCCGGGATCGTGCCCGCCCCGCTCACCCCGGAGCAGACCGCCGAGGTCCAGCGGCTCGCGATCGAGGCCTTCGAGGCCGCGTCCTGCGAGGGCCTGGTGCGCGCCGACTTCTTCCTCACCGAGGACGGCACCTTCGTCATCAACGAGATCAACACGATGCCGGGCTTCACGCCGATCTCCATGTACCCGCGGATGTGGCAGGAGTCGGGCATCGAGTACCAGGAGCTGGTGGACCGCCTGATCCAGGCCGCCCTGCGCCGCTCCACCGGGCTGCGCTAGCGGCCCGGGGCCTCCCCGTACAGCCGACCGCCCGCCGGCCCGCCCTGAAAGGCATGGCCGACGGGCGGCGGTGCGTCCGCCGGAACTGCTCAGTAGGAGGAGATGCCCTCGGGCACGGTCGCGGCGACGGCCGTGGACAGGCCGACCAGCATCCCCGCATCCGTGGCATGCTCCTTGTCGACCAGGACCTCCGTGTACGCCAGCCGCATCCCGGTGGTGAACCGGAACCCGCCGCCCGCGCTGTCGGGGAGCTCCTCCAGCAGCCAGGCCACCCCGTTGACGTGGACGCCCTCCTGCTTCGGATCGGCCATCGCGGGGGGTTTGCGGATACCGCACCGCAGTACGATCGCCGAGCCGCCCCACGCGGCCGTCAGATCGGACTCCGGTGCGGTCCCGGTCCGCGCCAGGCCGGCCACCTTCGCCGGGAGTTCCCTGTGCAGCGCGGCACAGAACCCCGCGACGTCGGCGGGCGGCGTGGGCGGCGGGTCGACCCGGGCCCCGGATTCGCCCGGGGCGCAGCCCGCCAGGGCCAGCAGGGCCGAGACGGCGGGCAGGGCCAGGAAACGGACGGGCCGGCGGTGGAGGGACATCACCGGCCAAGAGTAGACGGGGGCTACAGATGGACCACCGGGCAGGTCAGGGTGCGGGTGATCCCCTCCACCTGCTGGACCTTGGCCACGACCATGCGGCCGAGCTCGTCCACGGTGTCGGCCTGGGCGCGCACGATCACGTCGTACGGGCCCGTCACGTCCTCGGCCTGGATCACCCCCGGGATCTGGCCGATGGACTCGGCGACGAACGACGCCTTGCCCACTTCGGTCTGGATAAGGATGTACGCCTGTACCACGGAACCTCCAGGGCGGCCACGAGGATCATTTCCCCTAACCTTCGGGTGGGCCCCACACGATCACAAGGGCCGGGGGAAGAAGGGACGCCACGGTACCGCGTCGCCGTGCGCCGCGGGGAGACCCGCGAGCCCGGCGCCACGCACAGCGGGGCGTACGGAGAGCAGAAGTTGACGTATCTGTTGACGGTACCCAGAGCTGTGACGGCTCGCGACCGCAAGCGGACTGGGCAAGAAGGGGCACAGCGATGAAGGGCACTGTGGGCGAGCTGGGGGAGTTCGGGCTCATTCGGGAGCTCACCTCACGGCTCACCACCACGCCGGCGGTCCGGCTCGGACCCGGCGACGACGCCGCGGTGGTGTCCGCCCCCGACCGCAGGGTCGTGGCGAGCACGGACATCCTGCTGGAGGGCCGGCACTTCAGGCGCGACTGGTCCACGGCCTACGACGTCGGCCGCAAGGCCGCCGCGCAGAACCTCGCGGACATCGCCGCCATGGGCGCGGTGCCGACCGCACTGCTGCTCGGCCTGGTCGTCCCGGCGGAACTGCCGGTCACCTGGCCCACCGAACTGATGGACGGCATCCGCGACGAGTGCCAGGTCGCCGGCGCGGCCGTCGTCGGCGGGGACGTCGTCCGCGGCGACACCATCACCGTGGCCATCACCGCCCTCGGCGACCTGCGCAACCACGAGCCCGTGCTGCGCTCCGGCGCCCAGCCCGGCGACGTCGTGGCCGTCACCGGCTGGCTCGGCTGGTCGGCCGCAGGATTCGCCGTGCTCTCGCGCGGCTTCCGCTCCCCGCGGGCGTTCGTGGAGGCGCACCGGCGCCCCGAGCCGCCGTACCACGCGGGCCCCGCCGCCGCGGGGCTCGGCGCCACCGCCATGACCGACGTCAGCGACGGCCTGATCGCCGACCTCGGGCACATCGCCGAGGCCAGCAAGGTACGGATCGACCTGCGCTCGGCGTCCGTCGACATCCCGACCCAGATGCACGACATCGGGCAGGCCGTGGGCGTCGACCCGCTCCAGTGGGTGCTCACCGGGGGAGAGGACCACGCCATCGTCGCCACCTTCCCGCCCGACGTGAAGCTCCCCGCCCGCTGGAAGGTCATCGGCGAGGTCCTCAACCGCTCCGCCCTGCCCCAGGTGACCGTGGACGGTGCACCCTGGACCAGCACCGGCGGATGGGACCACTTCGGGGCCGACCCGGCCGCCGAGGACGGCGCACCGTGACCGGCGCCCCGCCGCTCTGCCTGACCGTCGCCGGATCCGACTCCGGCGGCGGCGCGGGCATCCAGGCCGACCTCAAGACCATGCTCGCGCTCGGCGTGCACGGGATGAGCGTGGTGACCGCCGTGACCGCGCAGAACTCCCTCGGGGTGCGCGGAGCCTGGGAGCTGCCCGCCGAGGCCGTCACGGCCCAGTACCGGGCCGTCGTGGACGACATCGGCGTCCAGGCCGTGAAGACCGGGATGCTGTCCTCCGCCGTGCTCGTGGAGACGGTGGCCGAACTCCTCGCCGGCACACCCGCCCCCGCCGTCGTGGACCCCGTCGGCGTCTCCAAGCACGGGGACGCGCTGCTCGCCGCCTCGGCACTGGACGCCGTACGCAAGCAGCTGCTGCCGCGGGCCACGGTGGCCACGCCCAACCTGGACGAGGTGGCGCAGCTCACCGGCGTACAGGTGCGGACCGAGGACGACATGCGGCGGGCCGCCGACGCGATCCTCGGGTTCGGGCCCGCCTGGGCGCTCATCAAGGGCGGCCACCTGGCGGCGCACGGGGACGAGGCCGCCGACCTGCTGACCGACGGAACCGAGGAGCGGTGGCTGCGGGCCCCCCGCCACGACAACCGGCACACCCACGGCACGGGCTGCACCCTCGCCAGCGCGATCGCGGCGGGCCTGGCCAAGGGCCTGGCCGTCCCGGAAGCGGTCACGGCCGCCAAGGCGTACGTCACGGGCGCCATCGCCGCCGGCTTCCCGCTCGGCGCGGGCATCGGCCCGGTGGATCACGCCTGGCAGTGGCGCTGAGATCGTCAGGAAAGGCAAAAGGCCGGTTCACCAGGGGGTGAACCGGCCTTCTTGGCAACCGGAAGGGCTGCGCTACGACGTGGCGTCAGCGCGAGACCTTGCCGGCCTTGATGCACGAGGTGCAGGCGTTGAGGCGCTTCGGCGTCCCATTGACCACGGCACGGACGCGCTGGATGTTCGGGTTCCAGCGACGCGAGGTGCGGCGGTGCGAGTGGGAGATGTTGTTGCCGAAGCTCGGCCCCTTGGCGCAAACGTCGCAGTTGGCAGCCACAGGTCACTCCAAAGACTTCAGATGCAATTACAGTGAAACCGGCGCACCGGAATCAGAGATCTGAAGTGGTTTGCCGGGGAATGGCCCGACTCTCATCGGGCAACCGGAGCAGCATACAACGACTGCGTCCGTCCAAGAAAACTACCATGACCGCCGCAGCCCCCGCCCCGCGGTCCGGACGTCCGGGCAGTCCTTGGTTACCCTGCGGTGAACCCCGGCCCGCACAAGGAGGAACGCCCGGTGCCGTACGAGCCTGCGCCGCACACCCTCGACGCCGAAGCGGTGCGCACCTGGAGCTCGCTGGCCGTGGCCGCACTGGGCCGGGCCCGCGAGGACATCGACGCGATCAACGTCTACCCGGTGGCCGACGCGGACACCGGCACCAACCTCTGGCTCACCGCCGAGGCGGCCGACCGCGCCCTCGCCGAGGTCTTCGCGAAGCCCGCCCCCGGCATGACGGACGCCACACCGGCGGCCTCCCTGGCCCAGGCCGTACGGGCCCTCGCGCACGGCGCCCTCGTAGGGGCCCGGGGCAACTCCGGCACGATCCTGGCCCAGCTGCTGCGCGGCGTGGCCGACGTACTCGGCGAGGAGCCCGGGGAGCGCGGGCCCGGCCGGCTGCTGGCCCAGGCGCTGACCCGGGCCGCGCAGGAGGCGTACCAGGCCGTCGCGCACCCGGTGGAGGGCACCATGCTCACCGTCGCCGCCGCGGCCGCCCGGGCCGCGGAGGCGGCGCAGGAGGCCGCCGGGAGCGCCGCCGACGTGGCCCGGGCCGCCTACGAGGCGGCCCGCGGCGCCCTGGCCGAGACCCCGGGGCAGCTGGCCGCACTGGGCCGGGCCGGGGTGGTCGACGCCGGGGGCTGCGGGCTGGTCGCCGTACTCGGGGCCCTGTGGCAGGCGCTCTCCGGGGAGGAGCCGGACGCCGAGCCGGTGCCCGGCCGGGCCGTGTCCGTACCGCGCTCCCCGGACCCGTGCGAGCAGGCGGAGGACGGGCCGGCGTACGAGGTGGTGTACCTGCTGGAGGCCTCCGACGCGGCGGTCGGGGAGCTGCGCGCGCGGCTCGACGGGCTCGGCGACTCCCTGGTCGTGGTCGGCGGCGAGGGGCTGTGGAACGTCCACGTCCACGTCGACGACCCCGGCGCGGCCGTGGAGGCGGGGGTCGTGGCCGGACGGCCGTACCGGATACGCATCACGCACTTCGGCGACGAGCGGCGCCGGGCGCGCGGCGAGCGCGTCCAGCGGGCCGTCGTCGCGGTCGTCCCCGGCGAGGGGCTGGCCGGGCTGTGCGGGGAGGCGGGCGCGACGACCGTGCTCGCGCCCCCCGGAGAGGTCCCGGCCGTCTCCGCACTGGTCGACGCGATCCGGCGCGCGCACGCCCGCGAGGTGGTGCTCCTGCCCGGCGGCGCCGAACTGCGCGCGACCGCGGCCGCGGCGGCCGAACAGGCCCGCGCCGACGGCGTACGGGTGGCCGTGATCCCCACCCGGTCGGCGGTCCAGGGCCTGGCCGCGCTCGCCGTGCACGACCCGGAGGGCAGCTTCGACGAGGACGTGGTCGCCATGACGGCCGCGGCCGGCGCCACCCGCTACGGGGAGCTGGCCGTCGCCGAACGGCAGTCCTTCACCTCGGCGGGCATCTGCCAGGCGGGCGACGTGCTCGGGCTCATCGACGGGGACGTCGCAGTCATCGGCTCGGGCCTCACCGAGACCGCCGAGGCCGTCCTGGAGCGGATGCTGGGCTCCGGCGGCGAACTCGTCACCCTCGTCCTGGGCCCCGAGGTGCCGGACGCCCTCGCCGAGCGCCTGGAGGCGTACGTCCAGCACGGGCACCTGGCCGTCGACACCGTCACCTACCGGGGCGGCCGCTACTCGGCGCCGCTCCTCATCGGAGTCGAGTAGGGAAGCCGGGGTCGAAGGCCCCGCTTGTCAGCGGCATGGTGTGCAATGAACACGTGCCCGCGCTCGACGAAGACCTCAAGAAGACGCTCGGCCCCGCCACCGCCAAGGTGCTGGCCGAGCAGCTCGGCCTGCACACGGCCCTCGACCTGCTCCACCACTACCCCCGGCGGTACGCCGAGCGCGGTGAGCTGACCTCGCTGGCCGAGCTCGCCGACCAGATCGACGAGCACGTGACCGTCGTCGCGCAGGTCGCCGACGCCCGCATCCTGACCTTCAACGGGGGCCGCGGCAAACGCCTCGAAGTGACGATCACCGACGGCAGCGGCCGGCTCCAGCTCGTCTTCTTCGGCGCCGGCGTCCACAAGCCCCACAAGGAGCTGCTGCCCGGCAGCCGCGCGATGTTCGCCGGCAAGGTCTCGAAGTTCAACCACAAGCTCCAGCTCGCGCACCCCGCGTACGAGCCGCTCGGCGCCGACGCCTCCGACCAGGAGGCCGCCACCGCCTTCGCCAACCAGCTCATCCCGATCTACCCGGCCTGCGCGAAGCTGGAGTCCTGGAAGATCGCCAAATGCGTGGACGCGGTGCTGCCCAGCGCCCAGGAGGCCGTGGACCCGCTGCCGCCCGCCCTGCGCGAGGGCCGCGGGCTGGTCCCGCTCACCGAGGCCCTGCTGAAGATCCACCGGCCGGCCACCAAGGCCGACATCGAGGACGCCCGCCAACGCCTCAAGTGGGACGAGGCCTTCGTCCTCCAGGTCGCCCTGGCCCGCCGCCGCCACGCCGACTCCCAGCTCCCGGCCGTGCCCCGCCGCCCGACCCCCGGCGGCATGCTCGACGCCTTCGACGCCAAGCTCCCCTTCACGCTCACCGAGGGCCAGCGAGGCGTCTCGAAGGAGATCTTCGACGACCTGGCCACCAGCCACCCCATGCACCGCCTCCTCCAGGGCGAGGTCGGCAGCGGCAAGACGCTGGTGGCGCTGCGGGCCATGCTCGCCGTCGTCGACTCCGGCGGGCAGGCCGCGATGCTCGCGCCCACCGAGGTGCTCGCGCAGCAGCACCACCGGTCCATCACCGAGATGATGGGCGAGCTGGCCGAGGGCGGCATGCTCGGCGGCTCCGACCAGGGCACCAAGGTGGTGCTGCTGACCGGGTCGATGGGGATGCCCGCGCGGCGGCAGGCGCTGCTCGACCTGGTCACCGGGGAAGCCGGGATCGTCATCGGGACGCACGCGCTGATCGAGGACAAGGTGCAGTTCCACGACCTCGGCCTGGTCGTCGTCGACGAACAGCACCGCTTCGGCGTCGAACAGCGCGACGCGCTCCGCTCGAAGGGGAAGCAGCCGCCGCACCTGCTGGTCATGACCGCGACCCCGATCCCGCGCACCGTCGCGATGACCGTCTTCGGCGACCTGGAGACCTCCGTCCTCGACCAGCTGCCCGCCGGGCGCTCGCCGATCGCCACCCATGTGGTGCCCGCCAAGGACAAGCCGCACTTCCTCACCCGGGCCTGGGAGCGGGTCCGCGAGGAGGTGGAGAACGGCCACCAGGCGTATGTGGTCTGCCCGCGCATCGGCGACGGGGAGGACGACCCCAAGAAGAAGAAGGCCTCCGCCGAGGACGAGGCGGAGAAGCGGCCGCCGCTCGCCGTGCTGGAGATCGCCGAGCAGCTCACGCGCGGCCCGCTCGCCGGGATGGGCGTCGAGGTGCTGCACGGGCGGATGGACCCCGCCGACAAGGACGACGTCATGCGCCGCTTCGCCGCCGGCGAGGTGAAGGTGCTGGTCGCCACCACGGTCATCGAGGTCGGGGTGAACGTCCCCAACTCCACCGTCATGGTGATCATGGATGCGGACCGGTTCGGCGTCTCCCAGCTCCACCAGCTCCGCGGCCGCGTGGGCCGCGGCTCCGCGCCCGGCCTGTGCCTGCTGGTCAGCGAGATGCACGAGGCCAGCCCGGCGCGCGCCCGACTCGCCGCCGTCGCCGCCACCCTCGACGGCTTCGAACTCTCCCGGATCGATCTGGAGCAGCGCCGCGAGGGCGACGTGCTGGGCCAGGCCCAGTCCGGTGTCCGCTCCTCCCTGCGGATGCTCGCCGTCATCGAGGACGAGGAGGTCATCGCCCAGGCCCGGGAGGAGGCCACCCGCGTCGTCGCCGAGGATCCCGACCTGGAGCGGCTGCCGGGCCTGCGGACGGCCCTGGACGCCCTGCTGGACGCCGAGCGCGAGCAGTACCTGGAGAAGGGCTGAGCGGCACGACCTATCGTTGGAGTGCCGCGGCACCGCCGCGGCACCCACCGACCGCCGTACCGAAGGACCCCAGATGACCCGCGTGATCGCCGGCAGCGCCGGCGGGCGACGGCTGGCCGTGCCCCCCGGCACCGGCACCCGGCCGACCTCGGACCGGATGCGCGAAGGCCTCTTCTCCACCTGGGACTCCCTGCACGGAGTGGAAGGGGCCCGGGTCCTCGACCTCTACGCGGGCTCCGGCGCCGTCGGGCTGGAATCCCTCTCGCGCGGCGCGGCGCACACCCTGCTCGTCGAGACCGACCCCAAGGCCGCCAAGTCGATCCGCGACAACATCAAGGCGGTGGGCCTGCCCGGCGCCGAATTCCGCTCCGGCAAGGCCGAGCAGGTCATCGCCGGCGCCGCGGGCGGGGACCCGTACGACATCGTCTTCCTGGACCCCCCGTACGCCGTCGACCACGACGATCTTCGCGAGATCCTCCTCACACTCCGGTCCAATGGCTGGCTCACGGACGATGCGCTCGTCACCGTGGAGCGCAGCACCAGGAGCGGCGCCTTCCCGTGGCCCGACGGGTTCGAGCCGCTCCGGTCCCGGAAGTACGGCGAGGGCACACTTTGGTACGGTCGCGCCGCCTTCACCAGCGAAGACTCATGAACGAGGGAGCTCACGTGCGCCGCGCCGTCTGTCCGGGATCCTTCGATCCCATCACCAACGGACACCTCGACATCATCGGACGCGCCTCCAGGCTCTACGACGTCGTGCACGTCGCCGTGATGATCAACCAGTCCAAGCAGGGGCTGTTCACCGTCGAGGAGCGGATCGAGCTGATCCGCGAGGCGACGGCCGACTACGGGAACGTCGAGGTCGAGTCCTTCCACGGGCTGCTCGTCGACTTCTGCAAGCAGCGGGACATCCCGGCCATCGTCAAGGGCCTGCGCGCCGTCAGCGACTTCGACTACGAGCTCCAGATGGCCCAGATGAACATGGGCCTCTCGGGCGTCGAAACGCTGTTCGTGCCCACCAACCCCACCTACAGCTTCCTGTCCTCCTCGCTGGTCAAGGAGGTCGCGGCCTGGGGCGGAGACGTCGCCCACCTGCTCCCGGCGCACGTGCACGCGGCGCTGATCGAGCGGCTGCGCAACCGCTGACGCCCTGACGGGCCGTCAGTCGGTGTCGGGGGCCCGTCCGCTGGCCTTACAGTCGTCCCGTCCGACTCGGGAACCGCCCGAGGCCGAGAGAGTGCGAGCCCCCATGGACGTGCAGAAGAAGCTCGACGAGATCGTCGCGGCCGTCGGCGGCGCCCGGTCCATGCCCATGTCGGCCTCCTGCGTGATCAACCGCGCCGAGCTGCTCGCGCAGCTCGAAGAGGTGCGCCAGGCGCTCCCCGGCTCCCTCGCGCAGGCCCAGGAGCTCATCGGCGGCCGGGAGCAGATGGTCGAGGAGGCCCGTCGCGAGGCGGAGCGGATCATCGAGTCCGCCCACAACCAGCGCGGTTCGCTCATCTCCGACACCGAGATCGCGCGGCGCTCCCAGGCCGAGGCGGACCGGATCCTGGAGGAGGCCCGCCGGGAGGCGGAGGAGATCCGCGCCGAGGCCGACGACTACGTCGACAGCAAGCTCGCGAACTTCGAGGTCGTGCTCACCAAGACCATCGGTTCGGTGGACCGGGGCCGCGAGAAGCTGCTCGGCCGCGGGCCCGGGCTGGACGAGCACGGCTACGCGGATGCGGAGGCGCCCGAGCGCAGCCACGACCCCGAGACGCAGCGCCGGCAGGCGGACGCGTACGTGGACACCAAGCTGGCGACCTTCGAGGCGGTGCTCTCCAAGACCCTGGAGGCCGTCGGGCGCGGCCGGCAGAAGCTGCTGGGCCGGGTGCCCACGGACGACCTCGGCGCGCACATGGCCGCCCAGGACGCGGCGGGCGGGCAGCCCTCCCGTTCCGCGAGCGACGCGGACTTCCTGGCGGGCCTGGCCGAGCCGGCCGCCCCGGCGGCCGCGCAGATCCCGGCGCAGGCGGAACCCGTGTACGACATGTACTCCGGTCAGGGCGCCGACGCCGGTGCGGCTTACGCGGGCTCCTACGCCGGGCAGCAGGACGCCTACGCCTACCCGGACCCCTACACCGGGACCGACGGCGCGGGCGTGGCCTACGAGGCGCCCTACGCCGGGCAGCAGCCCGATCCATACGCCGGCTACCACCAGGCCCAGCAGCAGCCCGACCCGTACGCCGGCTACCAGGCCCAGCAGGCCCAGCAGGCGTCGCAGGCCGGGCTCGACGAGACCAGCTTCTTCGACACGAGCATGATCAATCTGGACCAGCTGCGCCAGTACGAACAGGGGCGCTAGGGCCGGATTGGGCTCAGGGCGGGGTGCCGGGTATCCTGGCTCTTCGGTCGCGCGTATGCACCGCGATCCATGCTGCCCTTAAGTGGTGGAATTTTTGATCTTCAGCGATCTCTGAAAGCAGGAACGGCCCTGAACACCCGCCTCGACCACCGCAACCCCCTCGTGTTCGACACGCACGAGCTGGGTCGGCGTCCTGGTGCCATGCAGCGGCTGTCCCGTGAGATCGCGGCGCCGGCGGACCTCGGTCTCGCCGGTGTCATCGGAGTGCCGGAAGGCGCCCCGGTGAAGCTCGACCTCCGCCTCGAGTCGGTCATGGAAGGGGTGCTTGTCACAGGCACCGCCCGTGCATCGGCCGTAGGGGAGTGCGTAAGGTGTCTGGAGGCCGTCGAGCGCGAGCTCAAGGCGGACTTCCAGGAGATGTTCTCGTACCCTGACGCCGACGACCGGGGCCGCGCAAAGGCGGAGCCGGCCGACGACGCCGAGGACGACGAGGACATGCTCTTCCTCGAGGACGGCTTGTTCGACCTCGAACCCGTGCTGCGTGACGCGGTGGTGCTCGCACTGCCGATGCAGCCGGTGTGCCGGGAGGACTGTCTCGGACTGTGCCCCGATTGCGGGCTCAGCCTGAACGACGACCCGGAGCACCACCACGACGCCGTCGACATCCGTTGGGCGGCATTGCAGGAACTCGTCGTGACCGATCAGGACGACGAGAAGGACAATATGAGCGGCACTGCATCTGACGACGTTCAGAGCGCCGCCGAGAAGCAGGAGAAGTAGCCGTGGCTGTTCCGAAGCGGAAGATGTCGCGCAGCAACACGCGCCACCGCCGGTCGCAGTGGAAGGCTGCGGTCCCCACCCTGGTTTCGTGTGAGCGTTGCCAGGAGCCGAAGCTCCAGCACATTGCGTGCCCGAGCTGCGGCACCTACAACAAGCGCCAGGTCCTCGAGGTCTGAGCGGCTGGTGAGAGGCGCAATGTCTGAGCTGTCCAACGCTGAGAAGCAGGCAGACAGTAACAACGCGGCCTCGTCCCACACGCTTCTGGAAGGGCGGCTCGGGTATCGACTCGAGTCCGCCCTTCTGGTGCGTGCTCTGACCCACCGCTCGTACGCGTACGAGAACGGCGGTCTGCCCACCAACGAGCGGCTGGAGTTCCTCGGGGACTCCGTGCTGGGGCTGGTGGTCACCGACACGCTGTACACGACCCACCCCGATCTCCCCGAGGGCCAGCTGGCCAAGCTCCGGGCCGCGGTGGTCAACTCGCGCGCACTTGCGGAGGTCGGGCGCGGCCTCGACCTCGGCTCCTTCATCCGGCTCGGCCGGGGCGAAGAGGGCACGGGCGGCCGGGACAAGGCCTCCATCCTCGCCGACACGCTCGAAGCGGTGATCGGCGCGGTCTACCTCGACCAGGGCCTCGACGCGGCCTCGGAGCTGGTCCACCGGCTCTTCGACCCGCTCATCGAGAAGTCCTCGAACCTCGGGGCCGGCCTGGACTGGAAGACCAGTCTCCAGGAGCTCACGGCGGCCGAAGGTCTTGGCGTACCGGAATACCTGGTCACGGAGACCGGCCCGGACCACGAGAAGACCTTCACCGCTGCCGCCCGCGTCGGTGGTGTCTCGTACGGCACCGGCACCGGCCGCAGCAAGAAGGAAGCGGAACAGCAGGCGGCGGAATCCGCCTGGCGCGGTATCCGTACCGCGGCGGACGAGCGGATCGCGGCAGAGGCCCTTTCCGCCGCCGCTCCGGCCGAGGACGGCGGGGCGCCGAAGCCCGCCGACCCGACGCAGGACGCCTGACCGCTTTCTTTTACAGTGACCCCGTCGCACCTCGGTGCGGCGGGGTTTTCCTGTTCGCGCCCACGTCCCGTCCCGGAGGAACACGTGCCAGAGCTGCCCGAAGTCGAAGTGGTGCGGCGGGGCCTGGAGCGCTGGGTGGCCGGGCGGACCGTCGAATCCGTCGAGGTCCTGCACCCGCGGGCCGTACGGCGCCACCCGGGCGGCGCGGCCGACTTCGCGGCTCGGCTCGGCGGGCAGACCATCGGGGTGCCGCGGCGGCGCGGGAAGTACCTGTGGCTGCCGCTGGAGGGACGCGACCTGTCCGTGCTGGGGCATCTGGGGATGAGCGGGCAGCTGCTCGTGCAGCCCGAGGACGCGCCGGACGAGAAGCACCTGCGGATCCGCGTGCGCTTCGACGACGGCACCGGGACGGAACTGCGCTTCGTGGACCAGCGGACCTTCGGCGGGCTCTCGTTGCACGAAACGGTCCCCGACAGCACGGACGGGCTGCCCGACGTCATCGCGCACATCGCGCGGGACCCCCTGGACCCGCTGTTCGACGAGGGGGCCTACCACCTCGCGCTGCGTGCCAAGCGGACCACCGTCAAGCGGGCGCTGCTGGACCAGTCGCTGATCAGCGGGGTCGGAAACATCTACGCGGACGAGGCGCTGTGGCGCGCCAGGCTGCACTACGAGCGCCCCACCGCCACGCTGACGCGCCCCCGGAGCGTGGAACTCCTCGGCCATGTCCGGGATGTCATGAACGCGGCCCTCGCCGTCGGCGGCACCAGCTTCGACAGTCTCTACGTCAACGTGAACGGCGAGTCCGGCTACTTCGACCGCTCGCTCGACGCCTACGGGCGGGAGGACGAGCCCTGCCGGCG
This sequence comes from Streptomyces sp. NPDC057010, assembly GCF_042673805.1. Taxonomy (NCBI): domain Bacteria; kingdom Bacillati; phylum Actinomycetota; class Actinomycetes; order Kitasatosporales; family Streptomycetaceae; genus Streptomyces; species Streptomyces sp. NPDC057010. Next base: position 113,069 of record NZ_JBHUSC010000014.1, read on the forward strand.
CTGCGGTACGCCGATGCGCCGCCGCCCGTGGATGAACAGGTCGAGCTACTTCTGCCCGCGCTGTCAGCGGCCGCCGCGCGTCTCGTCGTAGGACTCCCGGGCGGTCAGCACCGCGGGCATGCTGCCCTCGAGGAAGTGGATCAGCGAGAGCAGCCGGTCCGCGACCTCGACGCCGAGCGGGGTCAGTTCGTAGTCGACGCGGGGCGGGTTGGTGGGCTGCGCCTCGCGGTTGACGATGCCGTCTCGCTCCAGCGCGTGCAGGGTCTGGGAGAGCATCTTCTCGCTCACGCCCTCGACCCGGCGGCGCAGCTCGTTGAAGCGGCACGGGCCCTCGCGCAGGGCGCCCACGGTGAGGCTGCCCCAGCGGCCGGTGACGTGCTCCAGGGTCTCCCGGGAGGGGCAGGCGCGCGCGAAGGCGTCGAAGGGAAGGTCCGGATCGGCGGCGGCCTCGGCGGCCTCGATACAGCTGGCTGATGTCTCCATGAAGAGAGCGTACCCCCGTGCAGCGCTAACCATGGGGTTGCGCTTTCCAAAAGTTAGTGCTTTTCTTCTCTGGTCGCCCCACGTCCCGTGGCGCGGCGGGATCCACCCGAGGAGAGCCACCGATGTCCGGTACCACGCACACCCCCGTCGTCTCGATCGCCTACCACTCCGGCTACGGCCACACCGCCGTCATCGCCGAGGCCGTTCGGACCGGCGCCGCCGAGGCCGGTGCCACCGTCCACCTGATCAAGGTCGACGAGATCGACGACGCGCAGTGGGAGCTGCTCGACGGCTCCGACGCCATCGTCTTCGGCTCCCCGACCTACATGGGCACCGCCTCCGGCGCCTTCCACGTCTTCGCCGAGGCCACCTCGAAGCGCTGGTTCGGCGACGCCTGGCAGGACAAGGTCGCCGCGGGCTTCACCAACTCCGCCTCCAAGAGCGGCGACAAGCTGAACACCCTGCAGTACTTCCAGATGCTGGCCTCGCAGCACGGCATGAGCTGGGTCAACCTGGGCCTGAAGCCGGGCTGGAACTCCAGCACCGCCTCGGAGAACGACCTCAACCGCCTCGGCTTCTCCTCCGGCGCGGCCGCCCAGTCCAACGCCGACGAGGGCGCGGACGCGGTGCACAAGGCCGACATCGCGACCGCCGAGCACCTCGGCCGCCGCGTGGCCGAGCACACCCGTGTCGTCGTCGCGGGCCGCGCCGCCCTGGCCGCGCTCTAGTGGCGCACTAGAAGCCGAAGTCCTGCGTCCACCAGGGGCCGCCGGCGGCGAAGTAGGCGCCGACGCCCAGGGTGCGGTACTCGCAGTTCAGGATGTTCGCCTTGTGGCCCGGGCTGTTCATCCAGGCCTTCATCACGGCCGCCGCGTCACCCTGGCCGCGGGCGATGTTCTCGCCGCCCAGGCCCGAGATGCCGGCCTTGGTGGCGCGGTCCCACGGGGTGTTCCCGTCGGGATCGGTGTGGTCGAAGAAGCCGCGGACGGCCATGTCCTTGCTGAAGGCCCCGGCCAGCGCGGCCAGCGGCGGGTTCGCCCGGACCGGGCCGCACCCGGCCTGGGCGCGCTCCTGGTTCACCAGGGCCACCACGGCGGCCTCCTCGGCGGAGTGCCCGTCGGCGTTGACCGGCGGGACCGGCACCGGAACCGGTGCCGGAGCCTTGGTCGCCGGCTTCGGGGGCACGGGAGCCGGTGCCGCCTTCTGCGGGGCCTTGGTGGACGGCGCGGCCGAAGGGGAGGCGCTCCGCGAGGCCGAGGCGGACGGGCTCGGCGAGGCGGACGGGCTCGGCGAGGCCGACGGGGAGGGGGACCCCGACGGACTGGGCGAGGACCCGGGGGTGGCGGAGGGGTGGCCGTGCAGGCTGGCCAGCCCGCCCTGCTGCTGCACCGTGTTGTCGGGGCTCGCCGAGGGCTCCGCCTTCGCCTGCGCACCGCCCGGGGAAGCCTTGGCGTCGACCCCCACATAGGGGAAGGAGTGGCCGACAGGCACCATGCCGGTGGTGACCGCCGCCGTGCCGAGGGCCACGGCCACCGAGACGCCCAGCAGGCCGTTGCGCACGGCGGTGCCGCGCTTGCCGTCGCGGCGCGGCGCGGCGGGGAGTCGGTGGCGTCCCATCGGCGTCACGCCTTCCTTACCAGATCAAGATCGTCCTTAACTCACCCAAATGGGTGAGTTCATTGGTGCGCGACTGTACGCCATGGGGCCAGGGGGGCGATGTGTCCGGAAAGTGTTTGCCCGGTTAGCGTTCACGCATGAATGAAGATGTCCGCATGACCGCCTGGGTGCGCGGCCGTGTACAGGGAGTGGGCTTCCGCTGGTTCACCAGGGAGAACGCACTGGAGATCGGCGGAGTGGTCGGCTTCGCACTCAATCTCGACGACGGTCGAGTACAGGTGGTGGCGGAAGGTCAACGTGAGAATTGCCACCGGCTGCTGGATTGGCTGCGGTCGGCCGACACGCCCGGCCGGGTGGACGGGGTGACAGAGATCTGGGGCACACCGCGCGGTGGCTACGACGGCTTCGGGATGCGCTGAGCGATCGGCCGATCATGTACTGATCACACCTCCGGAGCGGCCGCACCCGGTCGGATCTGCGCATTCTCCGCCGACGCGTTGCCGTCGCGGCCGATCCGTGGAAGGCTCGGAGAAGAGGATGATCTCCACGCCCCGCGCAGGGGCCGGGCCGCCCGCCGATACGGGGCGTGATCGTGTTGACCGTCAAACTTTTTGGTGAGACGCTGGAAGCCCCGCGCACCTGAGCTGTTTGGCAGTGTTGATAGTAGTAGCGCAGTGACCCTCAGTCGCTGCCGGACATCCGCGGGTGCGATTCCCTCACGACCCACACCGCTTCGGTCGGTCACTCAGTGTGGAGGACCATCCATCATGGCAAAGGCGCTTCTCGGTTACGTCGGCGGTTCCGATCCGCGACTCCTCGCCGAGATGCGACGGCTTCAGCAGCGCGTCCAGGACCTCGAGTCCGAGCTCGTACGGATTCAGTCCGAAAATGACGCGCTGAACGCGGCCGCCGCTCAGCACGACGGAGACTCGCTGCTGGACAGCATCGATATCGACGTACCCCAGGCGGAGCCTGCGCTCACCTGATCCCATAACGTCGCTCGACTCCAGCCCCGCATGATCTGCAAGGGACGCTCCGGCGTCCCTTCTTTCTTTGGCCGCCGATTCCTTTAACGTCTGTCGTGCCCTGCGGCTTCATGGGCGAAACCGAACGTGAAAGGTAGAGTCCGGCGGCGTGCACCTCAAGTCCCTGACCCTGCGCGGCTTCAAATCCTTTGCTTCCGCCACCACACTGCGCTTCGAACCCGGCATCACCTGTGTGGTGGGTCCGAACGGCTCCGGCAAGTCCAACGTGGTGGACGCGCTGTCCTGGGTCATGGGCGAACAAGGGGCCAAATCCCTGCGCGGCGGGAAGATGGAGGACGTCATCTTCGCGGGCACGACGGGACGTCCGCCGCTCGGCCGCGCCGAGGTTTCGCTGACGATCGACAACTCGGACGGCGCACTGCCCATCGACTACGCCGAAGTCACCATCACCCGGATCATGTTCCGCGGCGGCAGCAGCGAATACCAGATCAACGGGGACACCTGCCGGCTGCTCGACATCCAGGAGCTGCTCTCCGACTCCGGCATCGGCCGCGAGATGCACGTCATCGTCGGACAGGGCCAGCTGGACTCCGTCCTGCACGCCGACCCCATGGGGCGCCGCGCCTTCATCGAGGAGGCGGCGGGCGTACTGAAGCACCGCAAGCGCAAGGAGAAGGCGCTGCGGAAGCTGGACGCGATGCAGGCCAACCTGGCGCGCGTACAGGACCTCAACGAAGAGCTGCGCAGGCAGCTGAAGCCGCTGGGACGGCAGGCGGCCGTGGCCCGGCGGGCGGCCGTGATCCAGGCGGACCTCCGGGACGCGCGGCTGCGGCTGCTCGCCGACGACCTCGTCACGCTGCGGCGGGCGCTCGACGCGGAGATCGCGGACGAGGCCGCGCTGAAGGAGCGCAAGGAGGCCGCCGAGGCACAGCTCGCGGGCGCGCTGCGGCGCGAGGCGGAACTGGAGCAGGCGGTCCGGGAGCTCGCGCCACGGCTCCAGCGGGCCCAGCAGACCTGGTACGAACTCTCGCAACTCGCCGAACGGGTACGGGGGACCGCGTCCCTGGCGGACGCGCGGGTCAAGAGCGCCACGGCTCCCGTGGAGGAGGAACGGCGCGGCCGCGACCCGGAGGACATGGAGCGGGAGGCCGCGCGGATCCGCGAGCAGGAAGCGGAACTGACGGCGGCTCTGGAGGCCGCCTCGCGCGCGCTGGACGACACGGCCGCGCACCGGGCGGAGCTGGAGCGGGCGCTGGCCGAGGAGGAGAGGCGGCTGCGGGACGCGGCGCGGGCCATCGCCGACCGGCGCGAGGGGCTGGCCCGGCTGACGGGGCGGCTCGGCGCGGCCCGGTCGCGGGCGGGCGCCGCGCAGGCCGAGATCGAGCGGCTGGTCGCGGCGCGCGACGAGGCGCAATCCCGGGCGGTGGCGGCGCAGGAGGAGTACGAGGCGCTGGCCGAGGAGGTCGGCGGCCTCGACGACCCCTCCGCGGACGCGGACCACGAGGCGGCGCGGGCGGCGCTGGCCGCGGCGGAGGCCGGGCTGTCCGCGGCGCGGGACGGCCTCACCGCGGCGGAGCGGTCCCGGGCGGCGGTCTCGGCGCGCCGGGACGCGCTCGCGCTCGGGCTGCGGCGCAAGGACGGTACGGGGGCGCTGCTCGCGGCGCGCGAACGGCTGGCCGGGCTGCTGGGGCCGGCGGCGGAGCGGGTGTCGGTGGCACCGGGGTACGAGGTGGCGGTGGCCGCCGCGCTCGGCTCGGCGGCGGACGCGCTGGCGGTGTCGTCCCCGGCCGCGGCCGCGGCGGCGCTCCGCCACCTGCGCACCGCCGACGCGGGCCGCGCCACCCTCCTGATCACCTCTTCCCTCCCGGGCCGGGCCGCGGATGGTGCGGGACCGGACGCGGTGCCGGGTCAGGCGTCGGGCACGGTCCCCGCCCCGACGGCCCCCGCCCTCCCGGGCCAGGCTCCGGCCCCGTCCGGGCCGGCTTCGGCCGGAGCCGGAGGAGTTCCCCACCCCGCCCCTTCCCGGGACCGGGCCCTGACCGGTGCCGCGCCTCACACCCCGGCGGCACTGTCGGCCCCGCCGGCGATCGAGGCGCGGGGGCTGGGGCGCGGCCCCGGCAGCGGCTTGGCCGTCGCGGGGCTGGTGCAGGGGGACGCCGAGGTGGGGCGGGCGCTCGCGTGGGTGTTGCGGGACCACGTCGTGGTGGGCACGCTCGAGGAGGCCGAGGGGCTGATCGCGGCGCGGCCCGAGGCCGTGGCCGTGACCATGGAGGGGGACGTGCTCGGCGCGCACCTCGCGCACGGCGGTTCCGCGGGGGTGCCCAGCCTGATCGAGGTGCAGGCCGCTGTGGACGAGGCCACCGCGGAGCTGGCCCGGCTGGACGAGCAATGCACCGAGCTCGCCGGCGCCCAGGGCGCCGCACAGGCACGGCGGCAGGACGCCGCGGCCCGGGTAGAGGAGACGGCCCAGCGCCGCCGGGCGGCCGAGCAGGCCCGGGCCGGGGTCGCGCAGCAGCTCGGGCGGCTCGCCGGGCAGGCGAAGGGGGCCGCCGGCGAAGCCGAGCGCAGTGCCTCCGCCGCGGCCAGGGCCCAGGACTCGCTCGACCAGGCGCTGGCCGACGTGGAGGAATGCGCGGAACGCCTGGCCACGGCCGAGGAGAATGACCCCGTCGGGAGTGGCGAGGACGAGCCCGACACCGCGGTGCGGGACCGGCTCGCCGCCGACGGGGCCAACGCCCGGCAGACCGAGATGGAGGCCCGGCTCCAGCTCCGGACCCATGAGGAGCGGGTCAAGGGCCTGGCCGGACGAGCCGATTCACTCGATCGGGGGGCCCGGGCGGAACGCGAGGCCCGCGCCCGCGCCGAACGCCGCCGGGCCCGGCTGCGGCACGAGGCCGAGGTGGCCGGGGCCGTCGCCGACGGCGCCCGCCAGCTCCTCGCGCACGTGGAGGTCTCCCTCCTGCGCGCCGACGAGGAGCGTGCGTCGGCCGAGTACGCCAAGGGGCTGCGCGAGCGCGAGCTCGGCGACGCCCGCAACAGTGGCCGGGACCTGAAGGGCGAGCTGGACAAGCTCACCGACTCCGTGCACCGCGGCGAGGTGCTCGGCGCCGAGAAGCGGCTGCGCATCGAGGCGGTGCAGGACAAGGCGCTGGAGGACTTCGGCATGGAGGCCGCCGCGCTCGTCTCCGAGTACGGCCCCGACCAGCCGGTGCCGCCCTCCCCGCCCGCCGAGGGCGAGGAGCTGCCCGAGGATCCGGAACACCCCCGGAACCGGCCGGGCCCCTTCGTCCGCGCCCAGCAGGAGAAGCGGCTCAAGGCCGCCGAGCGCGCCTACCAGCAGCTCGGCAAGGTCAACCCGCTCGCCCTGGAGGAGTTCGCCGCCCTGGAGGAGCGCCACCAGTTCCTCAGCGAGCAGCTGGAGGACCTGCGCAAGACCCGCGCCGACCTCCTTCAGGTCGTGAAGGAGGTCGACGAGCGCGTCGAGCAGGTGTTCACCGAGGCCTACCGGGACACGGCCCGGGAGTTCGAGGGGGTGTTCTCGCGCCTCTTCCCCGGCGGCGAGGGCCGGCTGATCCTCACCGATCCCGACAACATGCTGACCACCGGGGTGGACGTCGAGGCCCGCCCGCCGGGCAAGAAGGTCAAGCGGCTGTCGCTGCTGTCCGGCGGCGAGCGGTCGCTGACCGCCGTGGCCCTCCTGGTGTCCATCTTCAAGGCGCGGCCCAGCCCGTTCTACGTGATGGACGAGGTGGAGGCCGCGCTGGACGACACCAACCTGCAGCGGCTGATCCGGATCATGGAGGAGCTCCAGGAGAGCTCGCAGCTGATCGTCATCACGCACCAGAAGCGGACGATGGAGGTCGCGGACGCGCTCTACGGCGTCTCGATGCAGGGCGACGGGGTCTCCAAGGTCATCAGCCAGCGGCTCCGCTGAAGCCCTGTCACTTCAAGAACTAAACACAAAGCTCCCACTCACCCGTTTACGTGAAGTTCACCGGCCCTATTGACTTCAGGAAATGAACGCATAGGCTCGCTCCGCTGTCTCCCGCCTCCGGGTGGTGCCCGATCTTGACCTGTGCGCCACTAAGAGGACGGACAAAACCCCCACGGAGCACACCTTGACCAGCAGCACAGCGCAGCAATCGGCGGCAGGCGGCGGCGGACGCGCCGCGCACCCGGACCACCTCGGCCACGTCATCTTCATCACCGCGGCCGCGGCCATGGGCGGCTTCCTCTTCGGCTACGACAGCTCCGTCATCAACGGCGCCGTCGTCGCGATCCGCGACCGGTTCGACGTCGGCTCCGAAGCCCTCGCCCAGGTGATCGCCGCCGCGCTGATCGGCTGTGCGCTCGGTGCCGCCACCGCGGGCCGCATCGCCGACCGGATCGGCCGCATCCGCTGCATGCAGATCGCCGCCGTCCTCTTCACGGCGAGCGCCATCGGTTCGGCCCTCCCCTTCGCCCTCTGGGACCTCGCCGTCTGGCGCGTGATCGGCGGCTTCGGCATCGGCATGGCCTCCGTCATCGGCCCCGCCTACATCGCCGAGGTGTCCCCGCCCGCCTACCGCGGCCGGCTCGCCTCCTTCCAGCAGGCCGCCATCGTCATCGGCATCGCCATCTCCCAGCTCGTCAACTGGGGCATCCTGAACCTCGCCGACGGCGACCAGCGCGGCGTGATCGGCGGCCTCGAGGCCTGGCAGTGGATGCTCGGCGTCATGGTCGTCCCGGCCGTGCTCTACGGGCTGATGTCCTTCGTCATCCCGGAGTCCCCGCGCTTCCTGATCTCCGTGAACCGCACCGAGCAGGCCAAGCAGGTGCTGCGCGAGGTCGAGGGCTCGCAGGTCGACCTGGACGCACGCGTCCTCGAGATCGAGCGCGCCATGCGCTCCGAGCACAAGTCCACCTTCCGGGACCTGCTCGGCGGCCGCTTCGGCCTGCTGCCCATCGTATGGATCGGCATCGGCCTCTCCGTCTTCCAGCAGCTCGTCGGCATCAACGTGATCTTCTACTACAGCTCCTCGCTGTGGCAGTCCGTCGGCATCGACCCGACCAGCTCCTTCCTCTACTCCTTCACCACGTCGATCATCAACATCATCGGCACGGTGATCGCGATGATCTTCGTCGACCGGATCGGCCGCAAGCCGCTCGCCCTCATCGGCTCCGCGGGCATGGCGCTCTCCCTCGGCCTCGCCGCGTGGGCGTTCTCCTACAAGTCCGAGGTCGCCGGCGAGATCTCCATGCCCGAGACCCAGGGCACGGTCGCGCTGGTCGCCGCGCACTCCTTCGTGCTCTTCTTCGCCCTGTCCTGGGGCGTGGTGGTCTGGGTGCTGCTCGGCGAGATGTTCCCCAACCGAATCCGGGCCGCGGCCCTCGGAGTCGCCGCCGCGGCCCAGTGGGTCGCCAACTGGGTCATCACCGTCTCGTTCCCGACGCTCTCGGACTGGAGCCTGTCCGGCGCGTACGTCATCTACACGGCCTTCGCCCTGCTCTCGATCCCGTTCATCCTCAAGTGGGTGCCGGAGACCAAGGGCAAGGCGCTGGAGGAGATGGGGTAACCATCCCCGCCACCACCCCTTCTCCTCGATACTGCCCCGGCTCAGTCCTTGAGCCGGGGCAGTACCTGTTCGCACAGCAGGTGCAGGCTGCGCCAGCCCTCGTCCAGGGGCATCCCGCCGCACAGCGGGTGCAGCACCAGGTTCCCCGCCTCGCCGGCCTCCCGGGCGTAGGCGACCGCCTCGTCCGGGGTGAGGATCCGGTAGACGCCCTCCGCGCGCAGCTCCGCCACCGAGCGCGCGGAGGACCGTACGGCGCTTCGGATGTCCTTGGACTGCCAGGAGGCGTACATGCCCGCCTCGTGCAGGAACCGCTCGCCGTACTCGGCCCAGGTCCGGTCCGGGTCCTCGGCGATGTGCAGCAGCGGGGTCTGCGCCGCGGGCATCATGCAGAACCCCTCCGTGCCGTACTCCGCGAGCTTCGCCTGGTAGTACGCCTCCAGCTCCGGCAGGTGCGCACTGGGGAAGAACGGCAGCCCGAGCCGGGCCGCGCGGCGGGCCGCGGCCTCGGAGCTGCCGCCGACCAGGAGCATCGGGTGCGGCTGCGTGAAGGGCCGCGGGGTGACCCGTACGGTCCGGCCCCGGTACTCGAAGGGCTCGCCGGTCCACGCCTTCAGCAGGGTCTCCAGCAGCTCGTCCTGAAGGCGGCCGCGCCGGCCCCACTCCACACCGTGCTGCTCGTACTCCTCGGGCCGGTAGCCGATGCCCGCGACCGTGACCAGGCGTCCGCCGCTCAGCAGGTCGAGGACGGCGATGTCCTCGGCCACCTTCAGCGGGTCGTACAGCGGGCCGATGATCGCCGAGACGGTGACGGCGATCCGCCGGGTGGCCCCGAAGACGGCCCCCGCGAAGGCGAAGGGGGAGGGCAGCCAGTTGTTGCCGGTGCCGTGGTGCTCCTCGGTCTGGACGGTGTCGATCCCGCGGTCGTCCGCGTACCGGGCCATCTCCAGCGCCGCCTTGTAGCGCGCGGAGAGGGACTCGGGGGTGCCGTTCGGGTCGACGAGATTGAACCGGGCCACGGTGATGGGCATGGAGGAGTCCCCCTTCGCCGGATGTGGGTGGGCGGGCGAAGGGGGACGTTAGCTGACGCAGCGTCAGTTGGACAGGGATCCGGCGAGCTCGCGCTCCCCGGCGGCCGCGGCCGGCTCCGCCGGCGCCGTGCGCGGCAGTACGGCGTACAGCACCGCCGAGGTGAGGATGCCCGCCGCCCAGCCCAGGCCGTTCTCCCCGATCCAGGTGGAGGCGAGCGGTCCGCTGAACCAGTCCACCTTCGTGAACAGCAGGCCCACGACGAGGGCGAGGCCCCACGCGGTCATCGCCTGCCAGGCGAAACCGCCCCGGTACCAGTAGGCGCTGGTCCGCGCGGTGTCCAGCAGCGCGGGGCCGTCGTACGTCCTGCCGCGCGCCATGTCCACGCCGAAGACGCCGATCCAGGCGGAGAAGGCCACGGCCAGCAGCGTCAGGAAGGAGATGAAGGAGCCGAAGAAGCTGGTCGCGACCACCATCAGCAGGAAGCCGAAGACCAGGCTGATGACGGCGTTGACGCTGACCGCCCAGGCGCGCGGGACCTTGATGCCGAGGGTCTGCGCGGTGAAGCCGGCGGAGTACATGGACATCGAGTTGATCAGCAGCATCCCGACGAGCGCGATGAGCAGGTACGGGACCGCGATCCAGGTCGGCAGCAGCTCGCCGATGAAGGAGACCGGGTCCTGGGCGGTGGCCAGGTCGGGAGTGCCGACGGCCATGACCGCGCCCATCAGGACCATGGGGAGGACGACCACGCCGGCGCCGCCGATCGTCGCGCCCACCATGCCCTTGGAGGAGGCGGTGCGGGGCAGGTAGCGGGTGAAGTCGGGGCCGGAGGGCACCCAGCTGATGCCGCCCGCCGCGATGGTGCCGATGCCCGCGATCATCATCGCCGTGGAGCCGGCCGGCTTGCCGAAGACGGCCGACCAGTCGGTGGTGAAGACCAGGTAGCCGAGGACCAGCACGCTGAAGGCGCCGAAGAGGTACGTGGACCACTTCGAGCAGACGCGCAGCGCGTTGATGCCGAGGCCCGAGACCACGAAGGTGCAGCCCACGAAGAACAGCAGGGTGACGACGATGAGCGGGGTGTTGCTCTTCACGCCGAAGAGCAGGTCGAGCACGGTCAGGACCGCGTAGGCGCCACTGACCGCGTTGATGGTCTCCCAGCCCCAGCGGGCCACCCAGATCAGCGCGCCCGGGAAGAGGTTGCCGCGCTGCCCGAACACGGCCCGCGAAAGGGCCATGCCGGGCGCGCCGCCGCGCTTGCCGGCGATCGAGATCAGGCCGACGATCCCGTACGAGACGACGGGCGCGGCGACCGCGACGACGAGCACCTGCCAGATGTTGAGCCTGTTGAAGATCACCAGGCCGGCGCCCATGGTCAGCAGCAGCACGCTGATGTTGGCGGCGACCCAGGTGGGGACGAGCTCGCGGACCCGGCCGGTGCGCTCGCTGTCCGGGACGGGCTCCAGGCCGCGGGTCTCGACCGCGGTCTCCGGGGTGCTGTCGGCGGGCTCGGCAGACATGCAGTACTCCGTGGGGGAGGGTGAGGGGGAAGCTGCCCATCATCGTAGATTTGACGCTAAAACGACAAATAGAGGCTTCCGTCCCGGTCTGAATTCCAGGGTCCGAGCTCTGGGCCGCCCGTGGCCGATACTGGTCTGGTTATGGACATCCTCATCCTTGCTGTAGTCATCGCCCTGGTCGCGGTCGGCGCGATCAGCGGGCTCGTGGTCAGCAGCCGCAAGAAGAAGCAGCTGCCGCCCCCGGCGCCGCCGACGCCGACCATCACTGCCCCGCCTGCCGAACCGCAGGTGGGGGAGGACGCCGTAGAGACGGCGGAAGAGCCGCGCCGCACGATCGAGGAGGTGGCGCTCCCGGAGGCGGAGGCCGAGGCTCCGGTCGAGGCGCCCGTCGAAGAGGCGGTCCCGGCCGCCCCCGCGATCGAGGTGCCCGAGCCCACGGCCGGCCGCCTGGTCCGGCTGCGCGCCCGCCTCGCCCGGTCGCAGAACTCCCTCGGCAAGGGGCTGCTCACGCTGCTCTCCCGGGAGCACCTCGACGAGGACACCTGGGAGGAGATCGAGGAGACCCTCCTCGTCGCCGACGTCGGCGTCGTCCCGACCCAGGAGCTGGTGGACCGGCTGCGCGAGCGGGTCAAGGTGCTCGGCACCCGCACCCCGGCGGATCTGCGCACCCTCCTGAAGGAGGAGCTGCTGACCCTGGTCGGCACCGACTTCGACCGCGCCGTGAAGACCGAGAGCGGCGAGGACACCCCGGGCGTGGTCATGGTCGTCGGGGTCAACGGCACCGGCAAGACCACCACCACCGGCAAGCTGGCCCGCGTGCTCGTCGCCGACGGCCGCAGCGTGGTGCTCGGCGCGGCCGACACCTTCCGCGCCGCCGCCGCCGACCAGCTGCAGACCTGGGGCGAGCGCGTCGGCGCCCGCACCGTCCGCGGCCCCGAGGGCGGCGACCCCGCCTCGATCGCCTACGACGCGGTCAAGGAGGGCATCGCCGAGGGCGCCGACGTGGTGCTCATCGACACGGCCGGCCGCCTGCACACCAAGACCGGCCTCATGGACGAGCTCGGCAAGGTCAAGCGCGTCGTGGAGAAGCACGGCCCCCTCGACGAGATCCTGCTGGTCCTGGACGCCACCACCGGGCAGAACGGCCTGACCCAGGCCCGCGTCTTCGCGGAGGTCGTGGACATCACCGGCATCGTGCTGACCAAGCTCGACGGCACCGCCAAGGGCGGCATCGTCGTCGCCGTCCAGCGCGAGCTGGGCGTCCCGGTCAAGCTCGTCGGCCTCGGTGAGGGCCCGGACGACCTGGCGCCCTTCGAGCCCGAGGCGTTCGTGGACGCCCTGATCGGCGACTGAGCGCCGGCTGTCGTACGTATGCCAGTGCCCCCGCGTTCCGGCCGGAACGCGGGGGCACTGGCATACGT